>JAPLUA010000192.1 GCA_026397855.1 Verrucomicrobiota bacterium
AGGGCTGCGGCCCTTGCGTCAGGGTCTGGGTGGCGGTTACGGTCGCCACCCATTCCGCCCCGATCCGAGCCAGCCAGGCGGCCAGCGGAACGGCGTTGGCCTTGAGATGACCTCCGCTTACCACCGCATATTGAATGTGCCTCTGCCGGATCTGGCCTGGCGTATCCTCCAACAGGATGTGCTCGACGCGCCGCGACAGGAATGGCCGCCACAGGGAGATGTCAATATCGTCGCCGTCCCCCATGAATCCGACAACCTCCACCCCTTTAGGGAGCAGGGCGCGGACTTCGGCCAAGGAATCCCATCGGTCGCCATAGACGCCATAGACGCTCAAGGCCCGTGCGACGAGCCGTTGGCCGGGTTTGAGGCTCAAGAGCCGCGACAAGACCGTCCGGGCCGGCCACAATGGGCGGCCGGGAATCAGGACAACCACGGGGATGGCCAGCAGCAGCACCGCGCCGGTCATCACCCGCCACCACCGGCGGCGGACAATCTCCGCCTGCCGCACCCCCAGCAACAGCGAGGGCAGCAGCAGCGGGTAGTAGGGAGATATGAGCCGGGGCGCGTCCACGATGCCCGACTTAAGGCAATAGGCCAGCAGCGATCCCCACGGCGCCAGCAGGACCAACCTCGCCAGCCAGCGGGGGACACCCCCATTCGCGAGCGGTTCAGAACCCGGAGGAGCGCCGACATTCTTGTCGGCCAGTCCCCGGACTGCCGATTCGCCGCCACGCGAAGCGGCCGACAGGAATGTCGGCGCTCCTCCCAATTCCTGGCGAGGCTGGAAACCGCTTTCGCCCTGGAACTCAGCACGCGCCGGGGGAACACCACCACCTCGCCGCAACCGCGCCAGGACGGCGGCCAGAATCAGCACGCTCAACCCGAAACCGATGCCAGTCCCATCCTCGGTCGGCATTTCCCCGATCACATGGAAGCCCTGTTCAAAGTTCGCCACCATCGGCGTGACCACGGCGCGGGGCAGGACAGACAAGGCCGACTGGTTCCACCAGCCGGCGAACGGGAAGAAGGGCGGCACAAAGTTCTTCAGGAACAACAGGCCATTACCCCACACCCCCACCACCGGGCTCTTCATGTCCATCCCAGTGCGTTCGAGCTTCAACCCGGACCAATCCCCGCAATAGCGGATGTTGAGCGCCGCGCTGGGCAGGAAGGAGACCGCCGCCGCCAGCAGGAGCAGCACAAACGTCGCCGCCGGGCGACGCAAGAGCCTCGGCAGCAGCGGCAACACCACGATCGCCCACGGCAGGAGCAGGGTGAGATTGCTCGCCTTGGCCCCGGTCAGCAATGCCGCCGCCAGGACGGAGAGCCACAGGTCGGACGCCCGCCGCGAGCCCCAGGCCCGGAGGCCGAAATCGAGCGCCGCAAGGGCATAGACCGTGGGGAAGGTGTCATTGGCGACGCTGCCGGCCTGGAGCAGGAAGTTGTAACCGGTCGGCAGCAGCCACATCCAATACCAGGCCACCCGCGGCCGCACCCCCAGGCGGGTAAAGACGCTGAAGACCAGGCCGGGCAGGAGCAGGAAGGAGAGGAAGTTGATCAGGAACAGGCTGCGATCCGACTTCGTAAACAGCAGCAGCGGCGCGGTGAGCCACTCAAACCCGCAGGCCCGGTTGTTCATGCGGTAATTCGGGGTGTGGATCCAGTGCCAGTGCCCCTCCGTCAGCCAATGCAAAACCCGCGGCGTGCGATAGGTGAACGCGGCGTGGTTGGTCGGGGGATAGAGCACCCCCCCCAGCAGGACGAGGAAAGCCAACAGGGCGAAACCGGCCGGCAACCAGCGCCGGAAGCGGCTCCGCGTCTTCCTCCACCTGCACCCTCCGCCCGGCGTTTGCCAGTCCAAAGCCTTGCGCCCGAACCAAAGGGCAACCCCCACCCCAACGCCAAAAGCCAGGTAGCCCGCGCGGTTCAGTTCCCCCAGGGCGGACAGGGACCACCCGGCAAGGGTCGCGAGGGTCGAAACCAGGAGCCAGATCTTAACTATCGGCAGCAGGGACATGGGTTCTCAAGCCGCCCACCGCCAGAAGCACCCAGCCCCAGACTTCGTAACGCAGATTTTCAATCTGCTGTATCGCAGAATTTCATTCTGCAACGCCCGAACAGACCCGCCGCCCCTGCAACCGTCCAACGCCATACCGATTGCAAATCGGCGATACAGCAGATTGAAAATCTGCGTTACGGCGAGCGGACACGCGACGTCTTTCGATATCATGCGTCACTCACTTCGGGGTGCGGTCCTGGATCGCCTTGAACAATTCCCGTCCGGCGATGGCATGGCCGCGCGCATTCCAGTGGGGGTCGGTCTTAAAATAGCAGCTTAGCGGGTCGCCGCTGGCTTCGATCATAGGCCGGACATCCAGGACGCTTAGCCCCGACTCCCGCAGCATCCGGATGAACGTCTCGTGGACGCGCTGCTCGGTCGGGATGTAGGCCCCGTGCCACAGGTTGCGCGACGGAATGATGAGAATCAGCGCGTCGCGGCCTGCCACCAGCTTCACCAGTTCATCCCGGCTGGTGCCCAGGACCGTCTCGTCCCATTCGTTGTGGCCGGTCAGCTCGTCAATGCTGCGGGCGATCCCCAGCCTATTCAGCAGCTTGCGCGTGAAAGTCAGCCGCTGCAGCTCGTAGGAAGCCGCAATGTAGAGCGCGCTGTGCTTCTTGAGCCATTCGCGGATGGCTTCCTTGTTCGAGGACGGCGGCAATCCCATCATGTCCCAGGCCCCTTTGCCGTCGCGGTAATCCCGCAGATCATTCTCCATGCAGATCCCCACCACCACCCGCCGGACTTTGGCACCGCGGCTTTCGGCGTAACGCAACAGCCGGCCGTATCCGATGATGTTGTCGGGCAGTGCGATGTTGAAGACGCGGGCCGGGTGGTTATGGGCCTTGAACTCCTGCTCCAGGCGGTTCGAAAAGCGTTCCTCCTCCTCGACGCCCCACCCCATCGTGTAAGAGTCCCCCAGCGCATACCAATCCGAATCCCTGACCTCCGCCAGCGTTTTTGTGTCACGGAACCCGTCCTGATTGAACCGCAACACCGAGTTGTAGTCGCCTTTGGGCGTCGCCATCCGGACGGTCTGCCCGGCTGGCCCCAGGGCCATCCCCTTGGCCACCAACCGGAACGGAACCTGCGCCGTGGGGCTAAAATATGGGAATAGACGCCGCACCCCCCACTCCATCATGGACACGCCGATGAGGAGCGTAACCGTCAGCAAGAGAACCTTCGCTGCCGCACTCCGCATCCTGGAAACCTTTGGCCGGGAAACATCACCCGTTACATCCTGCGTCATAAACCGGGCCAAACTAACGAGCCGCCAGCACCACTTCAATCAGGATCGCCAAACGGCCCGGTTGAAACGAGACACGGATTGAGGGCTGCTCCGCGCTCGACCGGGCGCAGCCCACGAGAATTCGCAAGCTTTCGGCGCGCTTGACTTGCATCCCACCCCTCCCTAGATTAGCTCCAATATCAGATGCGAGTTCTCTCTGCCATGCTGACCATTGGAGCCGTGATTGCTGCGGCGGCGCAGGTTCGCGCACAGTTGGTCAGCGGCATCGAGGTGGTCGTTCATGATTCGATCGTCACCCGGCAGGAGGTGGATGCGATGACGGCACAGGCGGCCGACGTTCTCTGGCGCCAGTACCGGAGTCAGCCCGAGGTTCTCGCGAAGAAGGTTGCAGAAGCACGAAACGACAACCTGGAGGAGTTGCTGGAGCGGCAGCTGATCCTGCGGGATTTCAAGACCGGATACAACTTCCAGGTGGATGTAGTCGAGAAAGAGATCCAGAAGGAGATTGATAAGGAGATCCAGGACGAGATCCGCGTAGGCTATAACGGCAGCCGGATAGCCCTGCTACAGACCTTGCAGGCACGGGGGATCACCTACGAGAAGCATCGCCAGCAGATCCACGACAAGATCATCATCTCCTTCCTGCGCCAGAAGAACATCTCCTCGGAAATCATTGTCTCCCCCCACAAGGTCGAGGTTTACTACCAGTCGCATCTCGATGAATTCAAGGTAAAGGACGAGGCCAAGCTGCGGATGATCGTGCTGAAGAACCCGCTGGAGTCGGACACGGCGCGCGTCGAGAAGCTGGCGGAGGAGATCCGCACCAAGCTGAAGGATGGCGCCACATTCGCCGAAATGGCCACCATCCATTCGGAAGGATCGCAGCGCAATCAGGGGGGCGATATGGGGTGGGCGGAACTGGAGGGTTTGAGCAAGGGGCTGCGCGACATGGCCGAGAAGCTGCAGCCGGGACAGCACAGCGGCGTGACCAGCCGTTCGGCGGGGGATGATTACTGGGTGTGCGACTATGAAAACGGGCGGCCGGTCGCCGGCCGGCATTATGCGACCGATCCGGTCTCCAAGAAGGAATCGCTGGTCGAGGAAAAGCAATTCAGCACTGCCGTGGCGGCGGCAGACCTGCCGGCGCCGCAGGAATTCTACCTCATGCAGGTGGAAGACAAGCGGGCTGCCCATTACAAGCCGCTGAACACAGTGCGGGACCAGATCGAGAAAGATTTCCTCGACCAGGAACAGAGACGCCTGAAGAAGCAGTGGATCGAGCGGCTGAAGAAGAAGACGTTCGTACGGTATTTCTAGGCGGTTGGTGGCCCGGGGCCAAGTGCTGGCTCGATTAGCGGCAGCTTTCAGGCCGCGGCCCACAATCCCTCACTGACCATGACTGGATGGATAGGTATTTCGTTGGGCGACATCACGGGCATCGGCCCTGAGGTCACCCTCAAGGCCCTCGCGGGCGAACTCGCGGCCGACGACACGCGCTACCTGTTGATCGGCGATGCGGAGCATGCGCGCCGCATGGACCGGCAGCTCGGCCTGAATCTCCCCTTTCAGATCTATGGCAGCAAGGACGGCCCCGGCCGGATCTTCCTTTGCCAGCCCCTCCCGGAATCGCTGCCGCCCGATTTGCCGGCGGGCGCCCCGGCTGCCGCCTTAGCGGCATTCACCTGGGTGCGCGATGGGGCGGAACGCTGTTTGCGCCATGAAATAGACGCGCTCGTCACCGCACCGGTCAACAAGGAGGCGATCGTCCGTGCCGGGCAGCCTTTTGTGGGGCAGACCGAACTCCTGTCACAAATCGCCCGCACAGAGCGCACGATCATGATGCTTCTGGGCCAGGATGATCGGGGCCGCTGGCTGCGGGTGGCGCTGGCGACTACGCATGTGCCGATTAAACTCGTCTCCGAGCGCCTGACCGGCGCGAAAATCGAGCTGGCCATCGAGCTGGCGGCGCAAGCCTGCCGCGACCTGGGCCTGCCCCGGGCGCGGGTGGCCGTCTGCGGCCTGAACCCGCACGCCGGCGAAGGCGGCAAGATGGGCACCGAAGAACAGACCACCATCGGCCCCGCGGTCCAGGCGGCGCGGAATCGGCAGCTTGATGCGGTCGGGCCGCTCAGCGCCGACGCCCTGTTTTACTACGCGTACAAAGGGGACTATGACGCCGTCGTGGCCATGTATCACGACCAGGGCCTGGTACCGCTCAAGATGATCGGCTTCGAAAGCGGCATCAACTGGACGCTGGGCCTGCCGTTCATTCGCACCTCGCCTGATCACGGCACCGCCTACGACATCGCCGGACAGGGCAAAGCCAATCCTTCGAGCATGGTAGCGGCCATCCGGCTCGCGAAGCAGCTCGCGAGGAAGGGCTGATTCAACGCCTGAGCGGCTGCGTTTGGAGTTCCGCCTTGAGCCTGTCCGAAGCCGAACCGGGCTGAAGCCTGATCTCCCGACAGGACGCATCAGGAGAGTCTCGGCCCGCCGATCTGGCCACGCGTCACCCCGAGCTGGTTCAGCAGCTTTAGCTCGTGCCACACGTCGGCGCCGGTGATTTCACCGCGGAGCAACTGCTGGTATCTGGCAATCGTTTGCTCCACCGCCCCGGGGTCTTCGTTCAGGAACTCAATCCGGAAATGGCGCACGCCCAGCGCGATCATGCGCGACACATAGTCCGCGCCGGTCTGCGCCAGGGCGTTGAAGACCGTGTTGCGGCAGCCAACATCCGCCTTGACCGGGTGCTCGGCGCCGACGCGGTCCCGGAGCTTCAGGTCGTGGTGGTCGCAGGGGCGGCCACAGTTCGTGTAGTCCGTGCCGCTGGAGAGGAACGCGCAGAAAACGCAGTGCTCCATGTGAAACATGGGGATGTGCTGATGAACGGTGACCTCGAACCATTCGGGCGGCGAGGCTTGCAACAGCGCCTCCAGTTGCAGGAAGTTGAGGTCGTAAGAAGCGGTGACACGTTCCAGGCCGAACTTGTTCTTGAAGTAATCCGCCGTCAGCCGGTTGGCCACATTCAGCGAGTAATCGCCGATGCGGCAGTCCCCGGCGAAGAACTCCAGGTGATCGAAATTGCGCACTAGGTAGCCGTCGGCCTCGCAGGAACGAACCTGCTTGAGCGTCCATTCCTCCCCCAGCTTGAACACCCGC
>JAPLUA010000350.1 GCA_026397855.1 Verrucomicrobiota bacterium
CCTCAGCCTCGGGCTGGGTGCATTCATGGCAACCTCTGCGGCGTGGGGCGCATTCGCACAGCTTGATCGCCCGGATGCCACCGCCGGCTACCTGGCCCGGCTCCTCATCAACGAGGTCCCCTTCCCCGGCGAGCGCAGCTACGAAAGCGAAGCCAACTCCCAGGCCGCCATGCTGGAGATCCTCTGGGTTCTGCACGCGCGCATCCACCTGATCCCTAATGGCTACCGGCAGACACAGGTGGCCGGGGTTCAGTCGAAGAACATTATTGACGTCATCACCGGCACGGGGGGAAGACGGCAGTGCGAGGGGTTTTACCGCGACGCCTCCGGGCGATTCGTCACCGCGCCTCGCGTGCAGGAGCGGATTGACAACCTGCTCAGCATCGCCAATGGCGGCAGCGGGCCCGGCCGCTTTGCTGCGATGCTGAACTATGCACAGGGCCTCGCGCGAGCCTACGTTAAGGAAGGAATCGCGGGGGCGGACCGCTATGCCGGGCTGAAGCAAGTCGGCCCCGTCTCCGTCACCGGGCATGCCTATTCGTGGATGACGGACCTGGACACCTTCCATCCGGGCGGCAATTTCGTTACCATCCCCGACACCGACGACGGATCGCTGGGGGGGAACCGGTTCTTCACTCTCAGAAAGGTGCCTAAATGAGCCTGCGCAAATGTTTCTGCTTCGTCTTTTCTCTGGCCCTGGTCCTCCTGTTGCCGGCCTGTCGCACCACGCCGGCACCGGAACCGGCGGGCGTCTCGGCGGTACCGCCCGAGCTCCTCGAACAGTCCTACCTCTTTGAGATCGTCCGCTACATCTACCGCTGGCAGTTGGACGAGTCTGAGGTCGAGCGAATCGTTGGCCAGAAGCAGTTCGTTCTCTGGGTCCGCCGGCTTGATCCCAAGCTCGATCCGGGAGACCGCAGCCGGTTAGCCGAAATCCTCCTGCCGCAGTTGGGTATCACCGTCAAAGTCAAGCAGGCCGATTACACCATTGACGAATTGGGCGTCACCGTCAAAAGCCCGGACTTCCGCATCACGCGCATCTCCCGCGGACAACTGCCAGATCGCCCGCCGCGCGCCTGCACGACGGTGAAAGTGGACATGCAAACAATGCGGGATTACCTCTTCCGCACCCGCAGCCAGCACGACTACCCCGGGCCGGCCCTGATCGAGCGGTTGCGCAACGCCCTGCGCAAAGAGGCGGCTAAGCAGGGCATCCTCGCCACCAACGCCCTGACGCAGGAACAGGTCGTTCACGTTGCGCCCCTGTCACCTGTGGCCAACGATATCTGGGTCTTCTGGGAGGCGGGTCGCAAGCTCTTTTACTTCGCCTCCGACATTGACCTGGCCAACCCCGCGGTGTGGGAACACCAGAGCCTGATGGTTCACATCTTTGATCTGGACCAGCAGGTGGTGGTCTCGCATGAGGAGGCGCCGGGCAGCAATCGTTTCCTCACACGTTATCAAGTCAGCCGGACCCTCTTCAACTGCATCATCTTCGGCCAGCGCATCGTCGTGCCGCCCAGGACCCAATTATAGGCTGCTGGATACATGGGGGGCTCCATCATGCACGCAGGATCACTGTGCTGCGAAGGGATAGTGCGCCGACTGACGTTGGCGGCCACGTTCCGGAAGTGCATGGCATTATGGCCCAAGCGGAGGGCTGCCAGAACCACGCGTGCACAGGGAAAACCCGCCTGTTTCCAAGCAAGACCCCGGACCGGCCGGCCAGCACTCGCGCACCCTTTCTGGGTGCAGGGCCTTGGATCCGTTCGTTATATTCCCAGGCTGCGCGCCCAGCGTGACAATGTAACAAACGACCCCAAGGCCCCGCCCGGCAGCCCCGGTGCCGTGCCTCC
>JAPLUA010000435.1 GCA_026397855.1 Verrucomicrobiota bacterium
GGCATCCCGTCGCATAGCACCAGGTCGGCGTCGCTGAGGATCCGCTGCAGCTCGACGTCCGCGATCGCCTGCACGGCAAAGTCCACGTTGGCAGTCGCGGCGTAATGGGCGCGGCCCGATGCGATCATGCGGCCGATGATTTCCAGGCTCCCCGCGGTGGTCACGCTGTCAAACGGCACCCCCAGCATCGCGATGGGCGGCGGCTGCTCGATGGATTGCAAAGGCTCGCCCGCCGTGGAGCCGGCCGCGTCGGATTCAGTGTTACGCATAGTCAGGAATTGGGTGACGGGGAGAAGCTCAAGGCGCGGAGCAGGCTCTGCCACCCGGAAATCGTCGAGGTGCATTCCACCTGGCCGTCGGCCCGGAGCCGCACGACGACGCGGTAGCCTCCGCGGGGTTCAATATAGTCGCCGCGCCACATCCCGACCCCGTTGGTGGCAACGGCAACGTCGCTCGCGCCGGCGCCCCTGCGGAGCACAAGCCCGACCGACTCGTGGTCCTGGACGTCGCGGAAGGTCTGCGTAGTGCCGCAGGCGGTGACCGTGACGCGGGAAAGGGGGGCGCCGGTCTCGTTATAGACCACCACGCGCGAGGCGCCGGAATACAGGATCCCCAGGCCCCCAGCGATGCCCAGCACCGCAAGGGAGCCGAGCGGCCACAGGACGCGGCGGAGCCTCCACCAGTCACGCTTTGAATCGTTTCGCATAGCAGTCGCTGAGCTTCCGCCCGAGGCCGGGCCAGGAGAGCCGGGCGTGGACCGTCCGCATGCCCTCCTGCTCGAGGCGCGAGCGCAGCGCCGGGTCCTGGAGCGCCCGCGCGGTCTCCCGCGCAAAATCCCCGGGAGTGTCGGCAAGCAGCACATCCTCGCCGTGGCGCAGCCCGAGCCCCTGCGCGCCGATGGTTGTCGAGACCACCGCCGTCCCCATCGCCATGCTCTCGGGTATCTTCAGCCGGGTGCCGCCCCCGATCCGCAGCGGGACGATCTGCATCCAGGCGCTCCGGTAGTAGGGCCGCACGTCGGGCACGCTCCCGGTCACGGTGACCCCCGGCCGCTGCGCGCAGGCCTGGACCTCCGCCACGGGCGACTTCCCCACGATCAGCACGCGCAGGTCCGGCACGAGCTGCCGGAGCGGCTCGTGAATCCCGCCGAAGAACCAGCGCAGCGCGTCCACGTTCGGGGTGTAATCCATCGCGCCGCAAAAGAGCACCGTCGGAGCCGCCGCGCGCGGCTCCGGGGCCGACCCCGGCGCGAAGTAGTCGAGGTCCACCCCGTTGGTCACCACCTCCACCGCAACGTCCCGGCTGATGCGCTCCCGGATGAACGACTCGTCGTCGGGGCCGCACACCACCTCCAGCGCCGCGCGGCGGGCGACCCGCCGCTCAAAGCGCCTGAGCTTGACGAGGTTCTCCCAGTCGAGCACCGCCTGGCGCACGCCGCTCGACATCGCCTCGCGTTGGGCAAGCTGGAACTGCAGGTCCACACGGCTGCGGTCCACCGCCAGCGGCAGACCGCCCGTGTCATCCAGGAAATACTGCGCCATCACGATGTCGCACACGTGCGCGAGGCTGTAGCGCTGCCCGGCGGCAAAGGCGCGGATGGCCTCGCCGATCCCCGCCACCCGCCAGTGTCGGACAGTAGTCGGAAGCGGGTTGAGCAGGCGGTCCGGAAACAGGCGCGGCCAGGGCGGGTGCGCGAAAGGAACAAACTCCACGCGCCGGCAGAACCCGGCGAAGACCTCCTTCTGGTCCATCCGCTCGCCATTCTCGCTGAGCGCCAGCAGGTCCACCTCGTGATCGCGCGCGAGGGCGCGGAGCAGATGGAAGGTGCGCTGGTAGGTGCCGCGATCCACCGGGAACGGAATGTAAGGATAGACGACAAGGATCCGCATGGTCAATTAAACCGGTGCCAAAGCTTCTCATAAGCGCCGACCAGCCCGCCAAAGTCAAGCGCGGTTGTCGCCAGCTCCCGCCGGACCGCCCGGAGCAGCGCGTCGTCGGTGAGGACCTCCCCATCCCACAGCAGCAGGCTGAGCGCGTGCAGCAGACGCTGCCGCGGGTAGCGGCCGCTGCCGGAACGCAGGGCGGCGGCGGGGCCGAACGCCCTCGCGTTCACCAGCCGGTTGCGCAGGGAGGATGTTTCGGGACACTTGTCCTCGGCTCCCAGGGCGTATTCGCGCGGGCTGGCGAAGGCGCGCCCCAGCCGCCGGCTCTCGATCCACAGCCAGAATTGCAGGGCCAGCCCGCTCAGTCCGGCATGACGCGCCGCCAGCTCCTCGCGGCTGCAATCCGACCGGACCGGGTGGAGCTTGAACTCCACGCCGGCGGCATGATGCCGGAGGACCCCCTCGCGCCACGGCTCGTTCCCGGCCGCCCCCAAAGCCGAAAGGCGCTGATGCCGCTCCCGGCAACTCCAATGATACTCGCCGCCCGCCGCCAGCAAGGCGTCCCCGAGCGCAAGCTGTGTTTTGGCCAGGTTCCGGCCCACAAAGTCCGCTTCCTCGTCCGCGAATTGCTTCCGCCGGAGCCTCTCCGCGCTGAACAGCAGGCCCGAACACCGGTTCATCACCAGCCGGGTCACTTCGGACATGGGGATGGCCCCCGCATTGCAGTGATGCTCGCAGCCCGCCAGCAGCGAATCGTCCCCAATCACCCAGCGGTGGCGGGCCACAAGGTCGTAGTAAAACATCGAGGCCGGCGCGGAGCGCAGCTTGTCGAGGGTCATGACCTTGAACTCGACCTCAAGGCCCGCGGCTGGTGAAAGCCGATGCCCGAGCTCCCCGAGCAGGGCGCGATACCGCGGCTCCTCGACCAGGGCGTTGCCCCGGACGAACACGTAGAATTCCAGGTCATTGTAGGGGCGGTCTCCATCGCCCGTGCGCAGCACACCGCCCTCGCCGCGACCGTAGCCGCCGGCCAACAGCAGCCCGTCCAGCTTCGGAGGGGGCACCAGCGCGCGAACCTCGTCGCCGATCTGCCGGCAGACCGATTCCAGATGAGCTTCGAGCGCAGAACTTCCGTCCAAGGTAAACCGCGCAGCCTTGGTTTCATGCGCACACATTGCACATGCAACCCCTGAATCGCTTGCAAGGAACTCCGAATGACCGGGTGTTTCGGCCATATTTATTGTGCAATGCTGTCCATCTGCTAATGGATGCCAAGAACCAGCCAAGCGCGTCAACCGGAAAGATTGTGCGAAGCGACACCACCGGATCAGAGGGTGATGCGGATTGCACCCCGGCAGGGGTCCCAGTGAGGAGAAGGCTGGCACCCCTGCCGGGGTGCATGGGATATTGAATCGGGTTACCGGTGGTGTCGCTCGTGCCTCGCTCAACCACCGGCTAATGGCTGCCAACCCTGCCGGGTTGGTTTCTGAAAATAAGAACCGAGCTCAGCCATGCCGTATGGATCTCAAGAGCTTGTGAATGTGCTGGTGGACGCCTGCGCTGGCAGTCGGCTGGCCCGAGCGTTTCTTCTCCCGATCCTCAGCCTTCCCCTCGGCGCTCTCAGCGAGAGGCCGGGCCGGTCTGTGACCTCCGGCCTGACAGCCCTAGCCCGGATATTTCACACTCCGATGGAAACGCCAACACCGCGCCGCGTGAGGGCACGCGGCCTACAAGCACGCATCACCGCTCCTGTAGGCCGCGTGCCCTCACGCGGCATTCGGGGGTGTGAAATATCCGGGCTAGGGTAGCCAGTGGTAAGACAGCAGTAAGACAGCAGTAAGACAGGCGTAGGCTTAGCTCTTCACCCGGCAACCCGAGCCTCCTATCCGCCCCCGGGCCCGAATGCGCCCGGCGCTACCCGGAGCTAGGCGGGCCGGCTGGGGAGGCTTTCCACGAGGTAACGTTCCATTTGGTCAATAATAACGGGTTGCGCGAACTTGGCGCGCACTTCGATTTGGCCCGCGGCGGCAATTCGCGCCCGCATCGCGGCGTCGGCATCCAGCTCGATCAGGCGCCGCGCCAGCTCGTCGGGGGACCCGGCGGTGTAGGTCAGCGCGTTCTGGCCGTGTCGGAATAGCTCCTTGCTGCCGCCGTTCATGGTTCCAATGACCGGCAGGCCGGTGGCCATCGCCTCGAGGGGGGTGAGCGCGAACGGCTCTTCCCATTCCGAGGTGAACAGCAGGGCATCGTGCGAGCGATAGACCGCCGGCATCTCGGCGGCACCGGCGGAGTGAAAGAAAACCGGCAGGGACCGCTCCCGGACCAGGGCCGTCAGCTTCGCCGTGTAATCGGCATCGCCCTTGCCGTAGATATGCAGCTCCCCGGCAAACTTGCCCTGCACCGACGCCATCGCCTTGACCGCCGTCATGATACCTTTGTCCTCGGCCAGGCGCCCCACGCAGAGGAGCTTGCGCAGCGGGCGGGACGGGGAAGCCGGCTCGCCGTAGAACCGGTCGGTATCCACCGGGCAGTAAATAACCTCGCCGTGCCGGACCGGATAGCCCTTCGCGGCGGTGAGATCCTGCAGGGCGCGGCTGCAGAAGTAGATCCGCGGGAACCGGATGTCGCGCACGGGATTGGTCGGCGCGATTTGGCTCCAGCGCCCGCGCGCGCCCGAGAGGGTCCAAAACGAACGGAGCAGTTTGGCCGGGAGAGACGGGTTGGGCCGGTTCCACCAGTCCAGCCACACATCGGCGACCAGGCTGCGCGCAATCCAGTGGTCGGAGACATCGTACACCACCGGCAGCCCGATCTGCTGAAGGGTCAGGCAAAGCGACTTGGAGAGGCCGCCCAGGTTCCAGACGTGGACGACATCCGGCTGGAAAGCCGCCACCGACTCGCGCAGGACGCGGCTGTTGTGAAACTCCAGCTCGCGCAGCTGGGAAATGCCGAGCCAGGGGTGGCCGAAGAAGCCGTGGATCCGCAGGGAGCGGGACACGCCATCGGGGTCCGCCGCCGCCGGGGCACCCTTCACGCCATGGTTTGAAGTGAGCACCCGCACGGTGTGCCCGCGGGCGCCCAGCGCCTTCACGGCGACCTCGCACCGCAGCTCGTAGCCACCGACGTAATGGGGCGGGTAGAGATTGGAAACAACGAGGATCTTCATCGCGCCCCTCCCCTGCCCTCGGCCCAGCCCTGGCGAAACCCGGCGAGCCGGCCGCTCCGCTGGTGCCACCGGATGCGCGCCGCGTGCGGCAGCTCCGGGAGGCGCCGCGTGCGCGCGCAGAATCCCACGTCGTGCCGCAGGTCGCTCACCCAGCCCAGCGCCACGGTCTTGATCCAGCTAAAGTCTCCCGGCGAGCCGCTCCAGGCCTTGCCGATGGCGCGGGCGTCGCCGAAGCTCCGCTTCCGGGCCTGCTCGGGGGTGTAGTTGTGCGAGTGCATCACCATTGAATCGGGCACATAGGCGACCTCGTAGCCCTGCGCCTTGCACCAGCGCGTGTACTCGTCGTCCTCGGCGTATTGCAGATCCTCGCGGAAGCCGCGCCGCGACCAGGCATCCTTGCGGAGCCCGCTGCTGACCATGCTGAAGAAGTGGTCCCAGCCCGCCGACTCCCGCCGCGGCCCGAAGCAGCGGTCGTAATCACAGGCAAACACCGCCTCGCAGTCCGGCCGCGGCACCTGCCGGCCGAAGCAGGCGGCGACGCGGGGCGGCTGCAGGGCGTTGACCAGGGGGCGAAGCCACCCCGCGCCCTGCGGCGTGGCGTCGGCGTTGAGGAAGAGGCAGGTCTCCGACCGGGCCAGCCGCATCCCCTGGTTCATCACGCGGCTGGGATTGTATTCCTGCGGGGTGATCTGAACAAAGTGGGCGGGCTGCACCGCGCGGATGAGGTCTTGCGACCCGTCGGCCGAGCCCGAGTCAACCACGATCAGCTCCCAGTTCCGGTACTCCTGGGATCGCAGGGCGGGAAGGGTTTCGCGCAAAGCCCAGGCCTCGTTGAAAGAGCGCATGATGATGCTGACCAGGGGATCGCTCATGCCGTTTGCCTCCGCAAAAAGGGCACGGCCCGGGTAAGCCTGGCCCACAGTACGGCCCGCTCGTCCGGGTTCAGGGCGATGCGCCAGAGGCCGACCAGGGCGAGGACGCCCGCAAGGGTGGACTCCACGAACATCGCGGCCAGGGCGTAGCGGCCCAAGGGCGGGAGGGCAAGCTTGAACAGGACCAGCAGACCGAGCATCGGCAGGCAGGCAAGCCAGGACGGCAGCACGGTGCGCTTGAACAGCTGGCCGGCGCTCAGGCCGCCTTCGCGCGCCATCCAGGGCCAGAGCCGCACCCAGCCAAAGAACAGGCAGGGGAGAAGCGAGCCGATCGCCACGGCCACCACGCTGCGCATGAGCAGCGCCAGCGCGACGCTCAGCACGACATTCGCCACGGCCTCTCCCACCCCCAGCCAGAGCAGCGGCCGCTCGTGGCCGCACATCATGAAAATGCGCTTGGATACGCTGTGCGTGAGGATGCTGGTGTAGAACCAGGCCAGCAGCAGCTGGCCGGTCCACAA
>JAPLUA010000146.1:0-835 GCA_026397855.1 Verrucomicrobiota bacterium
GAAGGGGAGAGGGAGAAGCTTCCGCGGCCCCTGGTGTTGCGGGTGTCGGGGATTTCTCAGCAGCTATTTGTGTGCTGAAGCTCCGCCCCCGCGGATGAACTCCGCGTGCAGCCGGGCGTAAACGCCGCCGGCCGCCAGGAGGTTCGTGTGCGTGCCGCGCTCCACGATTCGCCCCTGGTCCAGCACCAGCACCAGATCGGCCTTCCGGATCGTGCTCAGCCGGTGGGCGACGACGAAGGCGGTGCGTCCGCGCAGCAGAATCTCCAGGGCCCGCTGCAGCCGGGCTTCGGTCACGCTGTCAATCGCGCTCGTCGCCTCGTCGAGCACCACGATGCGCGGGTCTGCCAGCAGCGCGCGGGCGAAGCAGATGATCTGGCGCTGGCCCAGCGAGAGCGCCGCGCTCTTCTCGCCCACTTGCGTTTCCAGCCCGCCGGGCAGCGCCTCGATCAAATCCAGGCAGTCCAGCGCCCGCAGCGTGGCGCGCACCTCCTCCACGGTCGCCGCGGGCCGCGCGAAGCGGATGTTGTCGCTGATGGATCCGGCAAAGAGGAAGTTGTTCTGCTGGACGCTCCCCATCTGGGAGTGGAGCGAGGCGCTTGTGACCCCGGCCAGGTCGTGCCCGTCCACCAGCACCCGGCCACGTGTCGGCAGGTAGAGCTTCTGGAGCAGGGCCACGATCGTGGTCTTGCCGCTCCCGGTGTGGCCGACCAGCGCGACCGTCTGCCCGGGCTCGGCGATGAAGCGGATGTCGGCCAGCACCGGTCGTCCCGGCTCATACTCGAAGTGGACGCCCTGGAACTCGACCTGTGCGCCCGGGAGCGCCGACATTCCTGTC
>JAPLUA010000146.1:843-7129 GCA_026397855.1 Verrucomicrobiota bacterium
TTCCTGTCGGCTTGGCCCCAGGGGTGCCGGATGCCGACAGGAATGTCGGCGCTCCCGGCGGCAGCGTCTTTGCGTTGGGGGCATCCTTCCATTCCGGCTCCAGGTCAATGAGCCGGAAGAAGCGCTCGGCGCCGGCCATGGCTGAGAGCGCCTGGTTATACTGGTTGCCGATCACCTGGACCGGCTCGAAGAAGAAGTTGGCGAGGAAGAAGAACGTGACGAGGTCGCCCACATCCATGTGCATCCACCCGTGCCAGCGGAGCGCGCCGAAGCCGCTGAGCAGCGCCACGGCGCCGAGGAACAACTGGCTCTTCATCTGGAGCAGGGGGATGAATACCGCCGAGGCCTGCGCCACGCCCACGTTGTTCTCGCCGTGCAGGTTCACCAGCTTGCGGAAGAAGCCGGCGTTGATCTCCTGCCGCACGAACGCCTGCGTGACCCGGATGCCTCCCACCGACTCGGCGAGCGTGGAGGTCAGCCGGCTCCAGGTCTCCTGCACCTTGCGCAGCCGGTGGCTGATCTCGCGCCGGTAATTCCGGTTCACCACCCAAATCCCGGGCACCAGCAGCAGCATCAGGGAGAACAGCTTCCAGTTGTACCACGCCATCAGCAGCGCCGCGACGGTCATCTGCACCGCCTGGATGGTCACCACGAAAACCACGTCCTGCACCGCCACGCGCACGCTGTCAACGTCCGACGTCATCCGGCTGATGATGCGGCCGAACTTGGTCTTGTTGAAGAACGACATCGGCAGCGTCGCCAGCTTGCGGAACAGCTCCAGGCGCATGTCGTGCGCCACGGCCTCACCCAGCCTGAGCGCGAGAAGCTGCCGGTAGTGCAGCGTCAGCACCATCAGCAGCACGAGCACGAAATAGACCCCCGCATGGAGGTAGATGCCGGGGAGATTGCGCCCGGCGATCGGCCCGTTGATGGTCTGGCCGATCATCCAGGCCAGCGCGGGCAACTGGAGCCCGCGGGCGAAGGTCAGCACAAACAGCCAGTTGCGGCGCGCGGCATAGGGACGGGTGTAAGTGAACATGCGGCGGATGAGCCCCGCATTGAGCGGCGCGTGGTCCGCTTCCCGGTCTTCCATGGGTCGGAAGTAGGTGATGGACTCGCGCCCGCTGACAGGCTTGTCTGCCGACGGTTTGCTCATGGGAAAGCGGGGCAGGGCGTCCCGCCTGCCCCGTTGCTGGTTTGTGCCCCGTCCGGAGGGGCAGTCGAGCCGCACGGCCCTGCGTTGCGCTCGCCGAGATCCATCAGTTGGAGCAGCGCCGTCTCGCGGTAGGGGCCGGGAAGGCGGACCAGTTCCTCGTGCCTGCCCATCTGAGCGAGGCGCCCCTTATCCAGGACCAGGATCACATCCGCCCGTCGCAGCAGGCTGAGCCGGTTCGCCACGACGAACGTTGTGCGCCCTTCCATGGCCAGCCTCAGCGCCGTGACGATCTCATGCTCGGTCTTGGGATCCACCGAGGCGGTCGGGTCGTCCAGGATCAAAATCGGCGGCTGCGGCAGCAGCGCTCGCGCCAGGGCCAGCCGCTGGCGCTGGCCGCCGGAGCGGTCCACACCCGATTCGCCGAGCACCGTGTCGTAACCGTGCGGGAGTGCCAGGATGAATTCGTGCGCCGAGGCCGTCCGCGCGGCCTGCTCGATCTGCTCCTGCGTCGCGTGCGGGCTGCCGAAGGCGATGTTCGCCGCCACCGTGTTTGAGAAGAGAAAGCTCTCCTGATAGACGATGCCGATCTGGCGGCGGTAAGCGTCCAGGTCCAGGTCGCGCAAGTCCCGCCCATCCGCGAGGATCCGGCCGCGCTGGGGATCGTAGAAGCGCGGAATGAGGCTTAGCAGGGAACTCTTGCCCGTGCCGGTCATGCCGAAGATGCCGATCACCTGCCCGGGCGCCGCCTCGAATGACACATCTTCGAGCACGCTTGTGTTCGGGAGGTAACCGAAAGCCACGTTCTCGAACGCCAGCCGGCCGGTGAGCCGCCCCGGCACGATGGCGTTCGGCCGGTTCCGCACCTCGGACGGCGTGTCCAGCACCTCGAACACGCGGCGGGCGGCGGTGAAGCTCTGCTGCACCGAGTTGGCGATGGTGGTGATGTTGGCCACCTGCCCGTTGAACTGCTGCAAGAGCCCGGCGAACACCACCAGGCCGCTCCCCAGCGGAACGCGGCCCTGCACGTAAAGCCACCCGCCGTAGGCGAACAGGATGACCAGGCTCATTTGCGAAAGCACCTGCGTCAGCGGCGTGAACAGCGACAGGTCCCGGAAGATCCGCTTCTGCTGGTCAGACACCCGGCAGTTGGCCTCCTCGAACCGGCGGATCTGATGCGGCTCCGCCGCGAAGCCCTTGACCGTCTGCATCCCGCGAATGCTCTCGGTGAAGAGCAGCACCAAGCTGTCGAACAGCTCGCGGTTGCGCAGGTAAGCCGGGCGCAGCCGGCCCGAGTAGTAGTGCGTCACCCACCAGAGCGGGATTGTCACCGACAGGCACGCCAGCGTCAGCCCGGCATGAATGCGCCACATGAACACCAGGTAAACCGCCAGCGTCAGCACCATGTTCACCCCCTGCAACACCACGCCGTCCACGAACAGGCGCGTGTTCTGCACGTCGCCCGTCACCCGGTTGAAGATCGAGCTGGAGCCGTGCACGTCGAAGAAGCGGAAGCTGAGCCGCTGCAGCTTGTCATACACGCGGTCGCGCAGGTCGGGGACGATCTTGCCCTGGGTCAGGCGCGCGGTGGTCATGTTGTAGTGGTAGGTCAGCACCGCCCGGAGCAGGGCCTGGACGACAATGGCCGCCGCCATCAGGATGACGACCTGCAAAGGGGTCCAGGCCGGCGGGGGCATCCATCCGAACGGATAGACCGGCGCGCGCTGCGCCGGGTCGAGCGCGTGGCGGATCACATCCACCACCAGCCCCAGCAATTGCAGCCCCACCAGCCCCAGCCACAGCAGCAGCAGGCTCTGCCCCAGCGACACCAGGCAATCCCTGCGGAACTGCCAGGCCAGGCCCAATAGCCGTCGCACGAGTTCGCCGGTCGTATAGCGGTGCTCGCGGGCTGTATTGGACGGCGCTGTGGACATACTCAACGGCAGATTCCCACCCTCACTTGATCTCGTACCAAAGCGTGCGATGCTCCGGGCCGATCGTGAAGCGGGAGGTGTCTCCTTCAATACGGACCGGGACTGCGGCCTGGGGTTGGCCGCGGCTGTCGAGCGCCTTTACGCTTTTGACCCGGAAGGGCAGACTTACTTCGGCTTGGATGCCGTTGACGAGCGTCGGGCCGGTGCCCCACTTGTTGCCGACTGAGGTGCGCTGGTCGTTCCAAACCATGCCCTGGTTCTCGGCGGAGCCAACGGCCGCAAGCAGTATGCGGCCTGACGACTCCAGCGGCTTGCCGTCGAGGCTGGTGAAGATGAGCGCTGCATAGTTGTGCTCGGTCGCGCCGACCGAGAGCCGGACTCCCCCCAGGTCGAACTGCTGCCCGGCGACCAGGCCCCACATAGCGCGCGAATTGGGGGTGTTGATCAGCACATGCGCCCGGCTGCGGTCGCTGGCATCCCAGACGGCACGCCCGTCGGGGCTTTCGAGACGTTTCCCGGCTGGCGCAGGCAAGGTCGCGGGGTGTGTCGCCTTGGGATCAATGCCGATGCGGTGGCCCAGGCCGAGGGTCGCCGGCACCATCTCACGCAGCGTCCCGGCAGCCACGTCGGGCAGCGGCTTCAGGTCGGCGCGCCGATAGAGATTCGCGCAGGCGCTGAGCAGGGCGAGCTTTACAGGCTGGCCATTGAAGGAGAAGTAGCCGCGAATGCGGTCGGTGTCCCAGCCCTCTCGGGCACTGTGATAGTCGAAGAAGAAAACGCCATCCCAGTCCTGCAAGGCCGCGACCATGGCGGCGAAGGGGACCGTGCTGGCGGCGTAATCGTTCGGGTCCGGGATGTTCCATTCCGAGAGGGTGAAGGGGCGATCCAGCAGCCGCCACGGTGCGCGGCTCAGGAGGCTGTCGGCGTCGGGAGCCTGCTCCATCGGCGTGTTGCGGATGGTCCAGTTCGCCGGGTCCCAGGGCCGGCCGGGGAAGTGCGGATGCTGCCAGTAGGCGTGGATGTCGGCGTAGTCGCAGGTGTCCGCCACGATCTCCGCGCCGTGATAGGTGATCTGCGAGGCCGTGATCGGCACGCGCACGCCGAGGTCTTTCCTGAGAAAGCCGGTCAGCTCGCGAATGAAGCCCTTCTCCGTGTCGGCCATGAACTGGCGCGCGTCCCGGCGCGCGGCTTCGCACCAACTGGCTCCCGGGATTTCCAGGGTGCCCTTCTCGACGCTTTGCCCGTCGGGCACGACGATGAATTCGCCGCCCTGCCGAAGTCGCACAGCGGCCAGGGAGAAGCCGGTCGTGCTCCCGCCGAACTTGAAGCAGATGCGCACCTTGCCGGGGATTTTGTCGGCGCTGCGGAACACGCGCGTGACCAATGCCCACTGCGGCCCGGCCTGGACCGGCTCCGCCAGGCCCACACCTTGCCAGTCGCCGGGGCCTTGATTGGAGACATCCACATAGACAGAGCGGGCAGCCTCGGCCTTGATCCAGAAGGAGAGGGTGTAAGTGCGGGATGGTTCGAGGCCCAGGTCCGGCAGTTGGAGTTCGTGCAGGTGCAGCTCGGGGGCGGCCTTGGGGAGTTCGAGGCGCAGGGCCCGCAGCCCCGGTTGGGGGCCGGGCTGGTCAAACAGCGCTTTCACCGGGAACTCCGCCTGCTGGTGCAGCCGCCAGCCGCCCAGGCTCTCCTGCCATTTCGCCGGCTCAACGAGGTATGGCCCCGGGCGCTCAAGCGTCGCACCCCACTCCTTTTTCAGGGCGTCGGTCGAAGGGTAGCGCCCGGCCAGCCAGCGGTTCCACTGCCGCTTGAACTCCCCACGATACGGCTCCGGCAGCCGTGCGGCGGTGTCGGGCCCGAGCTTGCTGAAGGAGTTCTCATTGCTCAGCTCGATCATGGCAACGCCCGGATCGGCCGCGCGCGACAGGCCGCGGTATTTGTTGGTGTGCGTGAGGTAATCGCGGCAGAAGTCCTTGAGCAGCTCCCTCATGCGGGGATCGAAGTAGATCAGGTACTTGCTGTAGCGCACCGCCTCGGGAAGGTCTTTGTCGTTGAAGCCCTCGGCGGAGGTGAAGGTGCGCCCCACATGGAGATTGAGGTTGGCGTAGATGCCGTGCCGGTGGAGCTGATCCAGCAGGTAGTCCTGCCGTTCGAGCATGACGGGGTCCAGCGTGCGTCGCCCCTCGACGACCGGGCCCCAGATCCCGCTCGGCGATGCGGATGTGTCGTGATGGTGCATGCGCACCCCGTTGACGCCCAGCTTGGCCAGGTGCGCGGCGATCTTCCCGGCCTCCTCATGCGTGGGGAAATTGGCGGCGAAGCACAGGTTCACGCCCCAGATTCTCAGGCGGCTGGGCCCGGCGAAGAAGTGCCCGTCCTGGATGCGCACAAAGCCATCGGCGCCGGCGGCCTTTGGCGAAAGCCCCGAGAAGTCGGTGGCCGACGGGGTGGCATCGTCGCCGGGCACGACAAACGGAAAGCGCTCGGCGGCGGGGGCGCTCCAGGCCGGAAGACCGGGCGCGGAGACTGCCAACCACCAACCGAGGCGAATCGCGAGCCGGCCCGGGCTGAATGTGATGCTCATCTGACAGGGATTGTATCATGACGGAAGGCCGGTTTCCAGAAGCGCGTGGCCATTAAAGTAGCCGCCGACGTCAGTCGGCGCATATCGGTGGGAACCAACACCCTGGTCGGTGGCTCGTCCTATTTCGGCGATCCCGAATGGACGAATCATTCTGCACCCTTCTGCCGCCTCCGCTCGCCGTGAGACGCGTGGAAGTTTGCTTACGGTGTGACTCCCAAGGCTGGCTTGTCGAACTTCACGCCCTTGCTGACGGCGTGGTCCACCATTTCCGCGACGTAGCGGCGGCGTTCGGAGAGGGGCAGGAAATTCACGCGCGCCATCTCTTCGCCAAAGGCGCGGACGTGGAAGTCATACTCCACGCGCTTGAGATGCCTCAGCACCCCAGGCGTAAGCCACGCCGGTTTTGCCATTGCTGCCTTCATTCTGATAAACCTATAAAGCATCCTCGCACATCTGGCAACCAATCCAGTGCTCCGGGCGGGACAAAGCGGGCCGCTTGGTTGGTGCGCTTCATCTCCGCGACCGTATGCGGACCGGCGTAGAACCCCTGGAGTTCCGTCTCCCACGGCGAACTGCCCCGTGGTGCGACTCCGAAGATGTCCAGATACGCTT
>JAPLUA010000659.1 GCA_026397855.1 Verrucomicrobiota bacterium
CGGCAATCGTAATGGCGGCATCCGGCGCGCTGTCGGAAAGAATCGTCCATCCGCGCACGGGCTCGCTGACCGCCAGCGGCCGGGCGGAGCACACCCCGGCAAGGGAGACCAGGCACGCCACCAATACTCTTGCTGCACCGTGCATTCGCGGGAGGGGGTTCATCGGGTTGGATCGCTCAGTCGAATTTGTGTCAGGCAACGCTTTTATACCGGCCATTATCAACGAGCCCACGCATCCCGGTCAAGGCTCGGCCTCGGGGTTGGTCCTTGCTTTTGCCGTTCTGAAAGCCGGCCGCGGGCCGGTTGAAATGCTCACGGACACTATGTGCCGATGGAGTTCCTCCGCTTGCGGGCGCCGTGGAGCAATAGCCTGTCGCGCGGCATGGCACCACCTGTTTAAATATTAGACAAGTGAAAGCGTCTTGTGCCCCGCACGGGACAAGGCAAAGTAAGCTCATAGTGCCCATTCGTTCGAACATGAAGCATCACCGGAGCGCCCCCATCCAACGGTGGCCGGGTAGAGGTTTTACCTTGATCGAACTACTGGTCGTCATTGCTATCATCGCCATTCTGGCATCGCTGCTGCTCCCGGCGCTGGCCAGGGCCAAGGAAAAGGCGCTGAGGATTCAGTGCCTGTCGAACCTGAAACAGCAAATCCTGGCCAATAACCTTTACTGGAGCGATTACGGCAGCAAGTTCTTCTGCAATCCAACCAATGCCTTGGATTCGGAATGGGCGTATTCGAACTACGGCGGCAAGCAAGGCACAGAGTATGCCGGTCAACTGCGGGTGATGAACCAGTATGTCAGCGCGTCTGTGAACGTGGGCACCAACAATGGAGGATCCACACTGGTGTTTCGTTGCCCCGCAGACAACGGCACATTGCCCGGGGGAGCCTGGGCGGCGCGCCAGCCGACGATCTTCGACCATTTCGGCAGCAGCTACGTTTACAACAGTGACGCCAATAACAATGACGGCAGCAAGGGACTTGTCGGCAAGCGAACCGACGAGGTGAGGAATCCCGCCAAGATGTTCCTGGCCTACGACAACACCGCTTGCACGTATTTTGGGGGCCTTAACCCCTTCGAGGTCTCCTATTGGCACGACAAGAAGCGCCTGGGCTACGGCGGAGCCGCATTTGTGGACGGACATGCGGCCTACGTTCACGTGACCCGGGATAAGCCCGATTATCAACACGGCGACGGCTGGACTTTTGTTTACAGCGATCCGTGACGCGCAGCGGCAAGATACTGAAGGATCCCGTGCTGCAGGACGCCTGGCGGCTGGGCGGATGGCATGTCACCTCCGGCCACGCCTTCGAGCGGTTGGTGTCCGCGAAAGAGTATGCCGAAGCGCACCCGGATTACTTCAGCCCCAAGCAGAAGCAGCCCTGCCTGACCCAATGGAGCAAGCACGGCAACGTAGCGCAGACTTTCAGTCTGCCATACCGCAGGTTTTCAACCTGCCAGCCCGCAGCCAGTGCAACCAGGGGCGCTCTGCCGATTACAAATCGGCGATACAGCAGATTACAAATCTGCGTTACGCTGGCCGGCCCCAGCTTACGTCACGAGCGGTCCGCACTAAGGATCGAGCCATTTGAGAGACTACGCAAACCGTGCTGACTAAGGCACGCACAGGCCGGAAGGCCACCGATTCCTACAAATGACAAATCTCTTTACCAAACTGCGCAATGCCTGCCGGCGCCGGTTAAGTCCCCCCGACGAGTGCCGCCTGCATGAGGGCCAATCCCTCCTCGGAATGGCCCTGCTTTTGTGCGGTTGCCTTGCACACGGCGGGGAACCGCCCCCAGACAGCGCGCGCTATACCCACGCCGTGCGGGTTTTCGCCGACTCGGTGCTGGATCATGGCCGGGACACCTATGGGCCGCGTCGCACCCCGCTGTTCGTGGACGGTTTGCAGGTGGAAACGCTGGAGCCGGTTCGATGGAAGAAGGAGGGGCAGACCTGGGTGCTGTGCAACTTCGCCAGCCAGCAGTCGCTCCTGCGCACGCTGGACGGGCTGACGGCACTCACCAAGGAAACCCGCTACCGCCAGGCGGCTGAGGATGCCACCCGCTACGCGCTGGCCCACCTGCGCTCGACCAACGGCATGCTCTACTGGGGCGGGCATATCGCCTGGGACCTCGACCAGGACCGTGCGGTGGGCGAGTATCCCGATGTCCACGAGATGAAGAGCCATCAGGCCTACTATCCCCTGCTCTGGCGCGTAAACGCCCCGGCCACGCGGCAGTTGTGCGAGGCGGTCTGGGGCGGTCATGTCCTCGACTGGTCGCTCCTGGACTACAACCGCCATGCGAGGACGGAGAAGCCCGC
The DNA here is from genome assembly GCA_026397855.1 of Verrucomicrobiota bacterium. Lineage (GTDB taxonomy): Bacteria > Verrucomicrobiota > Verrucomicrobiia > Limisphaerales > UBA8199 > JAPLUA01. The sequence continues at coordinate 2,334 of JAPLUA010000659.1, forward strand.
CCCGGCGCTCTGGGATCACCCGTTCATCGAGAATACCACCGTGCCGTTCGCCAGCGTCGCCAACAACCTCTCGTTCACGCTGGTTACCCCGTCGCTCATAGATGCGGGCGTGGCGCTGGCGCTGCTCGGGAAAGATACTAACGCGCTGACCTGGACGCGGCGGCTCGTTTACCGCTGGCAGCAGGCGCGTGATCCCAAGACCGGCCTCTGCGGCGGCCAGCTCAGCTACCGCAAGGACGACCGCGCCAAGGATGCCCTGGGGCATGTGTATCCGGACATCAACGAGGCCAAAATCGTCGCCACCTACCACCGCACGACGCGCTACCATCACCTGCCCCTGGCGCAAATGCAGGCCGCCGAACAGCTCATTCCCGCCGGCGGGGACTGCACGGTCGTGGGACAGGAATTCATCCGCTGGGCCTCGGAAGATCTGAAGAGCTATGGCCATTACTGCTGGCAGCCGAAGACGCAGCAGTTCATTTCCCTGCTGACGGACGGACGGCCGATCCCGTGGGAGAAGGCGCGGGCGGGTTACTATGATGAAAGTTCCTTCGCCCCAGCCAGGCCGGATGGATTCATCTTCTGGGGCTACGCGATGGCTTATCGCCTGACACGCGACGAGGCGCACTGGGACATGGCCCGGCAGTTGGCCCAGGCGCTGGAGCTCGGGGACATCGGCAAGCCTGGTGCCACCGCGGACCAGAAGCTTCGACTAGACGCCCCGGTCGAAGACTGGCGCTGCATCTACGCGATGCTCGAGTTGAACCGCGCGACCCGGGATCGCAGCTTCCTGAAGCTCGCCGGGCGCGTGGCCGACAACATCCTCGCAAAGCAGACAAAGACAGGACTGTTCCCGCGCCCGGGACGGGTTTACGCGAGGACCGGAGATGAAGGCCCCCTGGCCGTGCTGCACCTGGCCGCGGCCCTCCAGGGACAGGAATCGGTGTTGCCTGCCCCCATGCTTGACAACGCTTTCTTCCACTGCCAATACGACGGTGCCCCGGGCTCACAGAAGCCGGGCATAGATGACAAGCGAACCTACGATAGCACGGTGTTTTACGGAGAGAAGTAACCATGAAGACTGAACGCACAGCCAGGCTGCCCCATTTCTACACGCACGTCATCGGCTCACTCCCACGCCCGCAGGCGGTCCGCGACCTGCTCGCGCGGCGGGCGCAGATGCCGCCGGAACAGTTTGCGGCCGCGCTCGACGACATGGTGCGGTTCGCCATCCGCATCCAGGAGCAGGCCGGCATGGATGTAGTCAGCGACGGCGAATGGCGGCGCGTGCAATACGTGGACGAATTCCTGGACCGCATCGGCGGCTTCGAGCCGATTGACCGCTACGAGCACCAGGGCGAGGTGAAGTATCGCCGCGTCATCGTACGCCGCATGGAACTGCGCGAGCCGGTGTTCGCCCGGGACGCCGCATTCCTGCGCGCCAACACCGACCGCTGCACCAAGTTTGCGCTCCCCAGCCCGTTCCTCATCGCCATCCGCTACTGGAAGGCCGAGCACAGCGCCCGGGCATACCCAACCCCCGAAAACTTCATGGAGCACCTGGCCGAGGCGCTGGCGCGCGAGGCCAAGGCGCTGGCGGCGGCCGGCATTGACATCGTCCAGCTTGACGACCCGGCGCTGACCTATTTCTGCGACCGCAAGCTGATGGCCGGCGAGGGCAGCCACGACGAGCGCCTCCGCCGGGGCTGGGATATCGAACGGCAATTCCCTCTGGCCGTCGCGGCCATCAACCATATCGTGGAAGGGCTGACGGCGGAGGTCCACCTCCACTGCTGCCACAGCGTCTATAAGCGGCATAGCGACGTCACCGGCGACTACAAACCGATCCTCCCGCGGCTGAAGGATGCGCGCATTGACCGGGTGAACCTCGAGTTCGCCTATCACCAGACCGGCGACATCAGCGACCTGAAGCTGCTGCCTCCCAACATGGGTGTCGGCATGGGGGTCGTGGACGTTCGCACGGAATCGCCGCAGTCGGTCGAGGCCATCGAGGCGCTCGCCGCCGCGGGCGGGGAGGCGATCGGCCCGGCGCGCATCGCGCTGAACCCCGATTGCGGCTTCGCGCCCAACTCCGCCGAACCGCCCAGCCTTGATGAGGCCTACGAGAAACTGAAACGCCTGGCCGAGGCCGCCACACGCGTCCGGCGCCGATTTGCCAAATAGCTGTTTATGAGAGTTAAATCACCCCCTGCCCTGTTCTTCCTCAGCCTTGCGCTGAGCATTGCCTCAAGCTCTGGCCAATGGTCGCCGGTCGCGCCGGGCCTCGATTACCGAGAGTTCCTGCAGCCCGGGCCGGTCCATGTCTATGTCGTCCGCGCCGATCGGAGCACCAATGCGTGGACCATTGATACCATGAAAGGCCAGGGCACGATGAAAGGCGGGCACGAGACGGTCCCGAACATGGCCGCCCGCTACGACGACTCCATCACCTTTGACGGCCATCGTTACGCGGTGAAGGTTGCCATCAACGGCGATTACTACACCGGCGCCGGAGTGCCGTTGCAAGGCCAGATCATGGCCGGGTGGCTGGCCAAGCGCTTCGAGGATAACGGAGGCATCAGCGGCTTTGTGTGGCCGGGCGACCGGCACCCCTTCTTCGGCGGCAACGTCCAGAACGGCCCGGCGCTGCAGAGCGTCGCCTTCGCGGACCGTGCAAAGATGCAGATCAACCAGTTCAACACCCCTCGCGAGCCGGATGCCCTGGCGCTTTACACGTGGCAGTTTGCGCCGGACACCGGCACGAAGGCGGACGGCGTCGAGGTGCTGGTCCGCATGAACGGACCGCTGGGTGTGTCGTCCCCTGCCAAGGGGGAGATCGTCAAGGTGCGACCGAACACCGGGGCCAGTCCCCTGCCCTTCAATCACGTCGTCCTCTCGGCGCACGGCAAGGCCGCCGCGGAGCTGCTGCGCCACGCGCGCCCGGGCCAGGCGGTCACATTCCAGCTCGACCTCAAGGACCAGGGAAGCCCGCACATCGGCCTGGGCCCGCACGATTGGAGCGGCGCCTACGCGAGCCTCGGCGCCCCGAAGAATATCCTGGTCAAAGGCACCGTCACGCGCGAGTGGGAAGCCAAGGCCAGGAAATACGCCGAGCAGGGCAAGAAACACGGCTCAGTCGTGCAGGATCCGCGCACTGCGATTGCCCTCAACGACCGCTATCTCTTCTTCCTCGTCATTGACGGGCGATCCAAGGAGAGCATCGGCATGACGTTCACCGAGACCGGCTTCTTCTGCCGCGACGTGCTCAAGGCCACCGACGCCGCGCTGCAGGACGGCGGCGGCTCCTCGACCCTCTGGATCAATGGCAAGGTCAAAAACATCCCTTCCGGCAAGGGCAAGGACGAGAAATATGGCCTGCTCCGCGCCGTCTGTAACGGCTATTTCATTGCGGAACTCCTGCCGCCGAAGAAGTCCACCGGGTTCCAGGCCGGCCAGAAGGTCCGCGCGAAAGGCGAACTCCGGCTCGGGCCCGGCACCACCTTTGGTTCGGCTGGCAAAGTCAACGAAACCGATACCGGCACGGTGCTGCCGGAGCCCCTCAACGGCATCTTCGCCAAGGGGGACTACTGGTGGCTCTGCCGCTTCGGGGACGCCGAGGGCTGGGCCGCTGCCGGGCAACTCGCACATATCCAATGAAGACATCAAATAACCAACTGCCTCCTATTCCCATGAACCCTGAAAACATCCAACATCCAACAACGAACACCCAACATCCAATGCCTGCACAGGAGCCGCCCACCGGAAGTTTGATGTTGAATGTTCGACGCAGGATGTTCGGCGTTGGACGTTCGATGTTGGATGTTGGATGTTGGATGTTCCTGCTGCTCCTCCTCTCCCCATCCGCCGCCCTGGCCGCCAAGTCGCTTGGCGACCTCACCGGCCCCTGGCAGCTCTTCCTGGACGACTACCTCGTCTCCTCGAAGGAGAACGCTGTCCGGCGCTACCATGCTTTCGACAAATACACCAACAACCCGATCATGGTTGTGGATCAGCCGTGGGAGCATAACGTGATCAACTGCACCACCGTGCTCCCGGCGGAGGACGGCAAGGGCTACCGCATGTGGTATTACTGCTGGGGGCACCCCAAGGACGGGAGCCACACCCTTTACGCGAGCAGCGCCGACGGCATCCACTGGGAGAAGCCCAAGCTCGGACTGATTCCCTGGAAAGTGGATGGCTCTACCAACAACAACCTGGTGGGCACCGGCGGCAACATCTCGCATACCCCCAACGACCCCGACCCGGCGCGGCGCTACAAGGCGGTCCACTCGGGCAAGTTCTTCTTCAGTTCCTCCCCCGACGGCCTCCGCTGGGATCGCCTTTCGAAGGGCGAGATCTTCAGCGCGGGCGACACTGGCCACGTCATCTGGGATCCGCTCACCGACAAATACCGCGGCTATGCCACAAGGTCGGCGCCCAGCTCTCCGGCCAGCGCCGCCGCGCCGTGGGCTACAGCGAGGGCACCGGCTTTGAGACCTGGCCGGCCATGCGCCTGATCATGGCCCCCGACGACTTCGACGATCGCTGGGTCAAGCCCGGCTCGATCCAGCGCACGCACTTCTACAATTGCCCGGTCTTCGCCTACCAGAACATGTATATCGGCTTCATGATGGTGTATCGGGCGGAGGACGACGAAGGCTACTTCCACGGCCCCATCTTCGTCGAGCTGGTCACCAGCCGCGATGGCGTACACTGGCTCCGTGAGGATGGAGACCGCCCGCCGATTCTTGCGCCCAGCCCCAAACGCTCGTGGGAGCATGGCATGGTTACCGTCTCGTCGCTCCTGGTCGTGGGCGATCAGATGCGGCGCTACTACAGCGGCTACGACGGCCTGCACGATTATCTCCCCTTCCACTCGGCCATCGGCCTGGCCAGCTTGCGCAAGGACGGCTTCGCCTCGCTTGACGGCGAGGATAACCCGGGCGTGGTCACCACCAAACGCCTGACCGGCCTCACCGGACAGCTTCACGTCAACTGCCAGGCCGGCGCCGGGCTGCTCCAGGTCGAAGTTCTGGATGCCAATGGCACCGTCCTCGAGGGCTACCGCAAGCGCGACTGCAACGAGCCCCGTGGCGATGGCATTGACCAGATCGTCACCTGGCAGGAGCACGCCGAGCTGCCCGCCACCAAGGAGCCGGTGCGCCTGCGATTCTCCCTCAAGAACGCCTCCCTATACTCCTTCTACGCGGGCGCCAACGTGAAGGTCGTGGACGATCCCGCCCCGCCCCCGCTCGCGGCGCTGTTCACCTTTGAAGGCGACTCGGGCCGCCGCGCCGCCAACAAGCTCCCCTCCGAGACCAAGCGCGAACACGAACTGCGTTTTCTCGGCACCAGCAAGATGGACCGCGAGGCAACGAATGCCGCCTTTGGCAGCCAATCCGTCACCATCCCCTCCACCTGGCGCCCGCTCAACAACCTGCAACTCACCGGGACCACTAACCTCGGCACCCGCTTCACGCTCTCCATCATGGCCCGCAGCACCGACAACCAGCTCGGCCGCCTCTTCAGCTCCTACAACGGCAACCGCCCGGTCGGCAGCTCCGAGCTGGTCTTCGACTGCGATCCCTCCGGCAAAACCACTCCCGGCCTGCGCCTGATCTGCAAGGGCATCCCGGTCACATCCAAGTCCCTCGCCTTTGCCGATAAGAAATACCATCACCTCGCCGTCACCTACGACGACGGGCACGTCCTCTTCTACCTGGACGGCGCGGACGCCGGCGAAGCCTGGCTGCCTGGCGGCGCGCCCGTCACGA
>JAPLUA010000604.1 GCA_026397855.1 Verrucomicrobiota bacterium
CACTTCCACCCGGACCCGATCCGGCGGCCGCCGCGCAACCCGCACCTGCACCGTGCGCTCCGGCGGGTTGCCCGAAGCGATGGCATCCAGCGCGTTCAACAGCAGATTGAGCAACACCTGCTGCAGATGGACGGCGTCGCCATTCACCATCGGCAAGGCCGGGGCCACCTCGCAATGCAGCGCCACGTTTCGCATCTGGGCATCCAGCCTGACCAGGGCGATGACCTGCGGAATCAAGGCCGCGAGGTTCACCGGATGGAGCTGGAGTTCCTGCCGCTTGATCAAAGTCCGCATCCCTTCAATCACCCGGGCGGCCCGCTCATCATCGGCCTGGATGGCCTTGAGAATGTCGCTGATCTCCTCCATCGGCGGAGGGCTCTGCTGGAGCACAAGCTGGCCGGCGGCGGCATTTCTCAGGATGGCGTGTAGCGGCTGGCTCAGCTCGTGGGCCAGCGACGAGGCCAACTGGCCCAGCAACGACAGCCGGCCGGCGTGCGCCAGCTCCTGCTGGCGGGCGCGCAACTCGAGTGACTGCCGCCGGCGCTCGGTGACATCCCGCACCGTGGTAAAGCGGATCGGGTGGTCTTGATATCGGCCGGCCCGCTGGCGGCTCTCCACAAGCACCCGGCGGCCATCCTTCCGGACCAGCTCATGCTCCGTCGTTTCCCCGACTGCATCCGAAAGCAGCGAAACCAGTCGAGGATCCCGTGGTCCCGTAGTCCCGTGGTCGAGTGGTCCCGTCGTCTCCGAATCCAGGATTTCCTCCCGGCTGCACCCCAGCATCTCCAGGAACCGGTCGTTGACATCCAGCAGCCGGCCATGGTTGGAGATGAGGATGCCCTCAAAGGTGGCCGCCACCAGCAGGCGGAACCTTTCCTCGGACTCATGCAGGGATTGCTCGGCACGGCGGCGATACAACCGCTGCACCAGCAGCAAGCCGATCAGCCCTGTTTGAAGAATGAGGGCGGACACCACGGCAATCACCGTCCACCGATGCTGCTCCCAGACGGTGGGAGGCCGGAAAAGCACTTCCGCCCCGGCGGGGATGGCCTTTGGATCGAGCCCGAAGCGGCGCAGTTGCCGCCAGTCAATCATCACCTGGTGGATGCGGTCCCGCAATTTCGGGGCCGGTGCCCCCGGCTGGGCGCGCATTAGATCAACCACCAGGCGGGCCGTAGCCCTGCCATACAATGAAAAGCGCAGGCAGGAGCCGCCCAGCGCCCCGTATCCCAGGGTGGTGTCGGAAAAGACAAAAATCGGGGTGCGAGTCAGGGGAGCCAATTCCAGGAAGGTGTCACGGAGATTCAGCAGGCGCCCGGAGGCATCCACGGAAATGCCAAGGCAAAGGACAACCGAATCCTGTGGCAGCGCGGCAAACTGCCGGCGATATTCCGCCAGCGTCAAGCCGTTCATCCGGATCATCTCCCAATGATGCTCCGCGGCAAAAGCCCGCGTCCTGGCCTCCACCTCCTGGTCTATGGCGGCGTAACCCCGAACGGTGTCGCCCACCAGGGCCACTCGTTTGGCCAGGGGACAGAGCCGCCGCGCCAGTTCCAAGGTGCCGTCCACATCCAGGGCGGGTTCGACCCGAATCACATTGGTGGCTGAAATGGTCGTCGCGTTGGAGCCTTTCTCACTCAGGAGCACCACCGGGATCCCGGGCCGAAACTCATCCCGCAATTGAATGACCCACTGCGAAGCGCACTCCCCGCCCGCCACCAGGGCATCCAGGTGCCGGCCCTGGTACTTGGTCCGCAGCCACGCCTGCGCTTGTTGCCGGTAGTCCGGACTGTCGAACCGGGGCAGATCCAGGTTCTCGGCATACAGATTGATGCCGCCATCCGGCCAGTTGGTCGCCAGCGCCGAGCGCAGGCCGGACAGAAAAGAAACATAGGCCGGCCGGGCAGGGCCCCCATCCTCGACAAACAAGACCGAGGGAGAGTCCGCGGCGCAGAAGCCGTTCAGGGCCGCCAACCCCAGGCAGCCTGCGATGCAGAAAAGCCGCCACCTTTGCATTCGAGCCGACCCGCCCCTCACCGGCTCCTTTCTATTCCTGAGGTTTCCACCATCCGGGTTCGGCTTGCGACCCCTGCTCCCAACTTCCGAACACAGTGCGACCGGCCGCCTCCATGAGCGCCAGAACTG
>JAPLUA010000585.1 GCA_026397855.1 Verrucomicrobiota bacterium
TCGGCGGGGAAACGGCCAACGCGGTGGGCGAAAAGATGCGGCAGATTGCCCAGAACCGGCAGGTGTTGTGCATCACCCACCTCCCGCAGGTGGCCGCGCCGGCCTCCGCTCATTTTGTCGCCGCCAAGCACGTTCGCGCCGGCCGCACCCTCTCGGAAATCACCCACCTCGACCGCAAGGAACGCGTCACCGAGCTGGCGCGCATGCTGGGTGGCCAGACTGACGCCGCCCGCAAACATGCTGAGGCCATGCTTAGCCCCCCTCTGACTCATAAGTCCGCACACGTAATCCCGGTTTAAGCTCCTGACGCAGACATCGGAGCGCCGGCATTCTGCCGGCTTACAACGCAGGAAGCACCCACACCGTGCATCCTCGCGCCTGCCCTCTTACCGGGGAGGTAGAGAGGCGCTTGCTCCGTTTGTGAGCGCTAAGCCGGTAGAATGCTGGCCCTCCGATAAGGCCACCCAGGGCGTCTGGCGCATTCCTGGGAGCATGCCAGGTTGCCTCCCGGACCCCGGTTTCAGCCTTTCTGATTCTGTCCTTTGGCTTTCGGATTCCAGCCCTGCCGCCGGAGGGACAACTTTTCGCGTGCTTTGGGCGCGGTTGCAGGCAAATTGCCATTGTGGAAAAGACGCCGCCTCACCTTGCCGAAGTGCTGCCGACGCACACGCCCGAATTGTTCCAGGCGGCGGTGCGGCGGGCGGCGGAGTTGCTGCGCGCCGGGGATCTGGTGGCGCTGCCGACCGAGACCGTCTATGGCCTGGCTGCAAACGCGCTGAACCCGGCCGCCGTCGAGCGCATCTTCCAGGTTAAAGGCCGCCCGGCGCACAACCCCATCATCGTGCATGTTGCCAGCGCGGCCATGGCGAAGCGCTGCGTCGCCGGTTGGCCGCCCCTGGCGGAACGGCTGATGCGGGCGTTCTGGCCGGGACCGTTAACGCTGGTGCTGCCGCGGGCGAAAGAGATACCGGAAATTGTCACCGCGGGCGGCCTCACCGTGGGGGTGCGCTGGCCCAGCCATCCCTTCATCCAGGCGGTGATCCGCGCGTGCGATTTCCCCCTCGCCGCGCCCAGCGCCAACCCGTCCAATCGCGTCTCACCGACCAACGCCGGACATGTGCGGAAGCACCTGGGCCATCAGATCCCCCTGGTTGTGGACGGCGGCCAATCGCAGGTCGGCATCGAATCCACGGTGCTGGACCTGAGCGTCTCGCCGCCGCGGCTGTTGCGCCCGGGCATGATTCACGAGCAGGCGCTGCTGGCGGTTACCGGCGAGATGGCCGTGGGGGGCGGAGCAGGTTGTGAGGTGCTAAAAAGCCCCGGGTTGCTCCGAAAGCACTATTCACCCCACGCAAAGCTGGTAATACGCTCCTGGCGCGACGAACACGACCTGAAGGTTCAAAGTGCAGGGTTCAATGTTGAAGTTGGGAAAGTTCACGTTATCGCCCACACCCGCATCCCGTCCGCCGCCGGTTTCGGCCGGGTTTCGGTGATTCCCCACGACGCCGAGGCGTTTGCCAGGGCGATTTACGCCGAGCTGCACGAGTGCGACGAGGCCGGGGCGGAGTTGATCCTGGTGGAAGCCCCCCCGGATACCCCGGAGTGGCGTCCGGTTCTGGACCGGCTGAACAGGGCGGCGGCGAGCTGAGGGGCTGGGCAACTGATCCGTCGTGGAAGGTTGGCGGGACAAAGCAAGCCGGAGGCTTGCTCTACTACAAGGCGGTGGTAGAGCCCAGATGCGTCCGCTGCCCGGGGAGGGCGAACGGTTTATTTGACGAAGGGGCGGGAATCCACCAATCTAGCCCCACATGAGACTGTTAAGAATTTGGCTGGTGTTGGCCGGGGCCGGTCTGGCCGCTTTGGCTCAGACAAGCGCTCCCGAAGTCCGCAAGCTCTCCTTGGAAGACTGCATCCAGGGCGCGCTGCAGAAGAATCTGGATTTGCAAATTGCGCGCTACGTCCCGCCTCTGGCCAGCCTCAACCTGGAGGCCTCCTACGCCGGGTATAATCCGAACTTCACGATCGGCGCCGCGCGCAACTACGGCGAAACCGCCGGCGGTTTCAACCCCCAGATGGCGACGCTGCAGGCGGGGACCGTCTCGACCGGGGATACGTTTAATGGCGGCCTGGGCGGTTTGACGCCCTGGGGCCTCAGCTACAACCTGGCCGGAAACGTATCCGAATTCTGGGGTCAGGCCGGGCCCGAACAGACCCCGTTTGATCAGTCCCGAGGCCAGGCGGGGTTCACCCTCACCCAACCCCTGCTCAAGAACTTCTGGATTGACCAGACCCGGTTGAACATCCGCATCGCCAAGAACCGGGTCAAATACTCCGATCAGGTTCTCAGGCAGCAGATCATGCAGACGGTCACCACCGTGGAGAATGCCTACTACGACCTGATCTACGCCCGGGAAAACGTGACCGTCCAGGCCAAGGCGGTTGAGCTGGCCATGCAACAGGTGGCCGAGAACAGGAAGCGCGTCGAGGTCGGGGCCATGGCTCCATTGGACCAGCAGAATGCGGAGGCGCAGGCGGCCACCTTCGAGGCGGCGCTGATCGCCGCCAAGAGCACGCTCGCTGTCCAGGAGCACCTGGTGAAGCAGCTCATCACCGACCAGTATTCGCAATGGGTGAACATCGCGATCGAGCCCACGGGCACGCTGGCGGCGCCGCGCCATTTCTTCAACCTGCAGGACAGTTGGGGCAAGGGCCTGACCCAGCGGCCTGACCTCCTCCAGGCCAAGCTCGACATCGAGAGGCAGGGCGTCACGATCAAATACAACCACAACCAGCTTTTCCCCGAGCTGGACATTGTCGGCACCTACGGCCACACCGCCGCGGGCTTCGGCGAGTACAGCGATTCCTTCGGCCAGATTCGCGACGGCAGCTTCCCGTATTATTCTTACGGCGCCCAGCTGACCTTCCCCATCGGCAACACCGGCGCCCGCGCAGCCTACCGCAGCAGCAAGCTGGTGAAGGAGCAGCCGGTGCTCACGCTCAAGCGCCTCGAGCAGAACATCATGGTCCAGATTGACAACGACATCAAACAGGCCGAGTCGAGCTACCAGCAGGTAGCCGCCACGCGCACCGCGCGCGAGTATGCCACCGCCGCCCTGGAGGCCGAGCAGAAGAAGCTCGAGAGCGGCAAGAGCACCACCTACACCGTGCTGCAGATGCAGCGCGACCTCACCACCGCCCGCGGCAACGAGATCCAGGCCCTGGACAACTACAACAAAACCCTCTCCCAGCTCAGCCTCGACGAGGCCTCCACCCTTCAGCGCCTGGGCATCAATGTCGAAACGAAGTAGGACCCCGCCAACTTCGAATGACTAAACGCGCTTCCCGCGCCGTCTAACGCGCATGGCAGTGGCGGCTTCCTCCCGTCCGCGGATAAGCGTGGACGGCAAGTTCTTCCGGCTCGGCGAAAAGAAATTCCACGTCAAGGGTTTGGCGTACGGACCCTTCGCGCCGAATGCCGCCGGGCAGCCGTATGCCCCGCCGGAGGAGACCGCGGCGGACTTCGCCCGGATACGGGAGGCGAACGCCAACCTCCTCCGCGTCTATCATCCCCCGGCCAAGTGGTTTCTCGACCTGGCCGCCGAGCACAAGCTCAAGGTGCTCGTGGATATCCCGTGGAACAAGCACCTCTGCTTCCTGGACTCCCGGGACGACCAGGCCAGGGCCCGCGAAGCCGTGCGCCGCGCCGTCTATGCCTGCGCCCGCCACCCCTCCGTCTTCGGGTTCAGCGTCGCCAACGAGATTCCGCCCGACATCGTCCGCTGGAGCGGCGCGCGGGCTGTGGCCGACTTCATCGATGAGCTGGTTCACGTGGCCAGGGAGGTTGACCCGGAGTGCCTCTGCACCTTCACCAACTACCCGCCGACGGAATTCCTCCGCCCGGAGAGCCTTGACTTCGTCTGCTTCAACGTTTACCTGCACCAGCCGCAGCCGTTTAAGAACTATCTCGCCCGCCTCCAGATGATGGCCGAGTCCAAGCCCTTGCTGCTCGGGGAGTTCGGGATGGACTCGCTCCGGGAAGGCGAAGCCTGCCAGGCGGAGACCCTGGAATGGCAGGTTGAATCGGCCTTCCGCGCCGGGCTGGCGGGCGCGGTGGTGTTCAGTTTCACGGACGATTGGTGGCACGGCGGGCGGGCAGTCGAGGATTGGGCGATGGGCCTGACCACCCGCGACCGCCGGCCGAAGCCGGCGTTCGGCGCCGTCCGGAAGATGTTCGGCGCGGCCCCCGGCTTCCCCCTGGCGCGCTACCCCAAAGTCTCAATCGTGGTGGCCAGCTACAACGGCGAGCGCACGCTCACCGCCTGCCTCGATTCCCTCCAGCGCCTCAATTACCCCAGCTATGAAGTCATCCTGGTGGATGACGGCTCCACCGATGCCACGCCGCAAATTGCCCTCAAGCACGGCGGCATCCGCTACTTCCGCCACGAGAAGAATCTCGGGCTCTCCACCGCGCGCAATACCGGCATCGCCGCCGCCACGGGCGAGATCATTGCCTTTACCGACTCCGACTGCCGCGCGGACGAGGACTGGCTCTATTACCTGGTCGGTGACCTCCTGAACAGCGAGTTTGCGGGCATGGGCGGCCCCAACCTCCTGCCGCCCGAGGATTCGGCCGTGGCGGCCGCAGTGATGGTTTCGCCCGGGGGACCGGCGCACGTGATGTTGTCCGACCGCCAGGCCGAGCATATACCGGGCTGCAACATGGCCGTTTACAAGTGGGCTCTGGCGGAGATCGGCGGGTTCGACCCGATCTTCCACAAGGCTGGCGACGATGTGGATGTCTGCTGGCGATTGCAGCAGGCAGGCTGCAAGATCGGCTTCAGCCCGGCGGCTTTCGTATGGCACTACCGGCGCTCGACCGTGGGCGCCTACCTGAAGCAGCAGCATGGGTACGGCGAAGCAGAAGCCCTCCTGGTCCGCAAACATCCCGAGTGCTTCAATTCCATTGGCGGCAGCCTGTGGCACGGGCGCATCTATACTCCTTCCCAGTTCGGCGTCTTCATCCGGCCGCCCATCATCTACCGGGGCCGCTTCGGGAGCGCCGGCTTTCAATTCCTCTACACCGCCGAGCCGGCCCTCACGCTGATGGTCTGCACCCGGATCGAATATCACGTGCTGGTCACCCTGCCGCTGTGGGTGCTGTCCGCGACGTTCCATCCCTTGCTGCCGCTGGCGATCACCAGCCTGCTCATCTCCGTGGGGGTCTGCGCCGCCGCCGGGGCCCAGGCCGCGTTGCCCAAGGACAAGACGCGCTGGTGGTCCCGTCCGCTGGTGGCGATGATGTTCCTGCTCCAGCCGGTCATCCGCGGCTGGGCCCGTTACCAGGGCCGACTGCTGGTGCATCCCGCGCCCCTGGCCCCGCAGCAGACGCTCGACTCCATCGCCCTGCGTGATCGCGGGCAATCGTTGCGCGAAGTCCGGTACTGGGCCGAAAAGCCCGTTGACCGCCTGGCATGGGCGGACGGCATCCTGGGCCGGCTCGATGAGCGGGGCTGGCCCAACAAAGCCGACATCGGCTGGAGCGAATACGACGTGGAAATCCACGACACCCGCTGGAGCCGCCTGCAGCTGACCACGGTGGCCGAAGCCCATGCGGGCAACAAGCAACTGATCCGCTGCCGGCTGCGCGCCTGCTGGGCGCTGCGAACCAAGGTCGCCTTCTGGTCCCTCTGCGGCTTTGAATTCCTGGTCTGCGGCCTGCTCGGCTCCCGCTTTCCGTCGCTGTGGCTGCTGCTGCTGACCCTGCCGCTCTTTGCCTGGTTCATCCGCCGCCAGGAGAGAAATCTCCAAAGCATGATCGCCGTCCTGCTGGACGAGCTTGCCAAGGAGTGGAAGCTTGCCAAAGTTGACCCGCCATGATCCAGCACCTCGACCTGCTCCGCCTCGTCCTGTCCCAGGGCAAGTTCAAGCCCGACCGCACCGGCACCGGCACCTACGCCGTGTTCGGCGCCCAGGCGCGCTTTCCCCTCGCCCAGGGGTTCCCCCTGCTCACCACGAAGAAGCTCCATCTCAAATCCATCATTCACGAGCTGCTCTGGTTCCTCCGCGGCGACACCAACATCGGCTATCTGCACCAGCATGGTGTCACCATCTGGGACGAGTGGGCCGACCCGCAGGGCAACCTCGGCCGCGTTTACGGCGCCCAATGGTGCGACTGGCGAGCCCCCGACGGCCGCTCCATCAACCAGGTGGACCGGGTGATCGAGCAGATCAAGGCCAACCCCGACAGCCGCCGCCTCATCGTCAGCACCTGGAATGTCGGCGAGCTCGACCAGATGGCGCTTGCCCCCTGCCACGCCCTCTTCCAGTTCTTCGTCCAGGACGGCGAGCTGGATTGCCAGCTCTACCAGCGCAGCGCCGACCTGTTCCTGGGCGTCCCGTTCAATATCGCTTCCTACGCCTTGCTCACCCTCATGGTCGCGCAGGTCTGCCAGCTCAAGCCCGGCACCTTCGTCCACACCTTCGGCGACCTGCACCTCTACGCCAACCATCTCGACCAGGCCCGGCTCCAGCTCACGCGCCCCCCTCGCCCCCTGCCGCAGATGCGGCTCAATCCCGAGAACATCCACGACTTCCAGTATGAGGACTTCGAGCTCAGCGGCTACGACCCCCACCCGGCCATCAAGGCCCCGATCGCAGTTTGACGGGGCGATTGAGACGCCGCCGGGGTTGCAGTGAGGGGCTTCAGCGGGCTGCGGTCGGGGGATCGGGCTCCCAGACTTCGAGCCGGGCGGGTTCTTCGAGAATATCAAGGAGCGACTTGGCGCACCAGACCCGGTGACGCTTTGCCTCGCTGATTTCCTTCACGATGCCGGCGGCTTCGAGTTGGCCAATGGCCCGGATGGCGGTGTTGTAGGCCACGTTCAGCTTTTCCTCTGCTCCGCGCGCGGTGATAAACGGGTTTCCGCCCAGCAGATTGACCAGGTCGCGGGCGCATTGGGCGCTGGCACCGCCCAGGCCTTCGCGCCAACGCGTGAGGAGTGAGTTGATTCGCTCAGAGCGACTCAGCGCGTCTTCGGATTGGCGGGCGACGCCATTGAGGAAATAGAGGAGCCAGCCGGTCCAGTCGCCGCGCTCGCGCACGTCTCTGAAGCCGCGGTAGTAGTGCTGCCGGGTGGCTTCGAAAAAGGCGCTGAGGTAAAGCAGTGGCATGGGAAGAACGTCCCGCTGGCAGAGCTGCAGGGTGATGATGAGGCGTCCAACGCGGCCGTTGGCGTCGAGGAACGGGTGGACCGTCTCAAATTGGTAATGGGCCAGGGCGGCGTGGACCAGTGGCGGCAGGCTTTGGTCGTGCAGGAACTTTTCCCACGCTCCAAGGTGATCCATCAGGGCATCGGGCGGCGGCGGCACAAAGGAGGCATCGGCCAGCGTGCAGCCTGGGGGCCCGATCCAGTTTTGGGACCGGCGGAATTCGCCCGGGGTGGCGTGGCCGCCCCGCACGCCGCACATGAGCTTTCCGTGGAGCTCGCGGACCAGCCGCAGCGAGAGCGGCAACGCCTTCAGGCGCTGGATGCCGTATTCCAGCGCGGTAACGTAGTTTCCCACCTCGCGCAGGTCGTCGGGGCTACGCTCCACAGTGGCCCCAGCTTCGGCGGCGAGCAGTTCTCCCAAGGTGGCTTGGGTGCCCTCGATCCGGCTGGAGAGCACGGCTTCGCGTCGCACGAAGGGGCGGATGAGAATATGGGGATTGGGCAGGCGGCGCCCTTCGCCAGCCAGACGACCGACCAGGGTGGAGGCGCTGGCCAGGGCTTTCACGAGCCGTGGCTTCCATTCCAGCGGCGGCGGAAGCGGGTTGGGCCGAAAGGCGAGATAGCCCTCTAGCCCGGATATTTCACACCCCCGAGCGCCGCGTGAGGGCACGCGGCCTACAGGAGTGGT
>JAPLUA010000279.1:0-7716 GCA_026397855.1 Verrucomicrobiota bacterium
GGGCAGGGGCTCCTGGTCCCGTCGGGCGGCGTCCAAATGAACCTCTCCGGGCCGGTGGCGGGTTCCGGCAGGCTGGTCCACAGCGGTTCCGGCACCACGGTGCTGCTCAACAGCGGAAACAACTGGCTGGGCGGCACCACCATCAGCAACGGCACACTCTCGGTCGGCAATGGGATCGTCAATGGCAGCCTGCCCGCGACGCCCGCCCCCATCAACAACTACGGCACGTTGATGTTCAATGTGGCCACAAACAGCACTGTCACCCCGTTATGGGAGATCACTGGTCCGGGCGGACTTGCCAAACGCGGCGACGGCATTCTCGCCCTCACCGTGAGCAACAGTTTCTCCGGCCCCGTCAACACCGGTACGGGCACACCGCTGGCAGGCGGCATCATTCAGTTCCTGAACCACGCCGCATTCGGCGACCCGAGCGTGAGCAAGACAGTCTCTGTCATCCGTGCCGAGGTCCAGCTCTGGGGTGTTGCGCAGATTCCCCCGACCGTTTACCTGCAAACCAGTTCCATGTCCAATTCCACCTACCCTGGGATTGGCCTCGTTGCCTTGCGGAACGTTGCCGGGAATACCACCATCTCCAATACTGTCGAGCTGATCGGCGGAGCGGGTAGCTCCGAGTATTCCTCTGACGCCGGCCTCCTGACCTTGGCCGGTCCGATCTTCCTGGGCAATACGAGCAGCCGTTCGGCCATCTTCAGCGGTCTCGGCAACGGCGTGGTTAACGGCCAGTTGAGCGACCAGGGGACAAACGCCCTGACCGTCGAGAAGAACGGCCCGGGCACATGGACGCTGACGGCGGCCAACGTTTACGGCGGCCCGACGCTGGTGAGGGCCGGCAAGCTGGTTGTCGAAGGCAGCATTGGCGGCAGTGGGGTGACGAACATCGGCGGCACGCTCGGGGGCACCGGCACCATCTACGCGCCCGTCATCGTCCAGGCCGCTGGCACGCTCGCGCCGGGCAATTCGCCCGGGACGCTGACGATCAATAACAACCTCACTCTCCAGGGCACCACCGTCATGGAGATTGGCCGGAATGGCGGAGCACTCACGCACGACCAGGCCACCGTCGGCCTGACCTGCTTCTATGGCGGGACGCTGGTGATCACGAACGTAGGCAGCAGCCCCTGGCATCCGGCGGATTCCTTCCAGGTATTCGCCGCCAGCGCCCGCAGCGGATCCTTCGCCAACATCATCTACCCCGATGGCTACAACTGGACCAACAGCCTTGCCGCGGACGGCCGCATCAGCGTGGTGTCGGTCATCGGGCCTTCCAACCCGCCGGGCTTCCCGCCGGGCGCAGTGGCAACGCTGCCCGATGGCAACATCTCGATCACCGCCACAGGGGCCGTGGGCACAGCCTGGTCGCTCCGCGCCACCAACGACCTGACAGCCCCCGCAGCCACCTGGCCGGTTATCCAGAGCGGCACGATCGGCTCCAGCCCCTTCACAGTCGAGGACCTGGGCGCAACCAACTACGACAAACGGTTCTACCTGTTCAGCACGCCGTAAATCCTGTCCGGCTGACTCTCGAGACCCCGCCCCGACCGGTGGTTGCCGGTTGGGGCTTCCTGGGCGATAGTTGGCTCATGACCGTCAATGGTGCGGCCGGATCGGATTGTGCCTTCCAGGTTTTCTTGAACCTGGCCGATCGGCCTGCCCGTTTTGCCAACAACCTCCCGGCGCTGCCCTATACGTGGTGGAACGGCGGGATTCACCGCCCGCCGGTCGGTTTCTATTCCGTGCGATTGTGGCCTTGAACATGTTGAGATACGAAACTCTGAATCATAAAACTAACCGCCAGCCCAGGTCTGGATGGCGCAGCTTGGCCAAGTTAGTCCGCGTGGCCCTGGTGATTGGCTGCATTGGCTCAGGGGCAACCGCCCGCGCGGCCGGCACCGGCCTCACCGGCGATTACTACACCGCCAACGATTTCACGGGGACGAAATCCACCCGCGTGGATGCCACGGTGAACTTCGACTGGGCGGCCGGTTCGCCCGGCTTTGGCGGACTGGGCACGAACAATTACTCCGTGCGCTGGTCCGGCCAGCTTGAGCCGCGCTACGACGAAACTTATACCTTCTACGTCACCGCCGACGATGGCGCAACGCTCTGGGTGAACGATCGGCTGATCGTCTCCCGGCTGTTTGCGGCCACCCCGGCGCAGATGGCGGGGCAGATCGCGCTCCGGGCCAACCAGCGCGTGAACCTGCGCCTGGAGTTCATCGAAAAGACCAACAGCGCCAGCATTCGGCTTGAATGGTCCAGCGCCACCAAGGCCCGCGAGGTGGTCCCGCAGTCGCAATTGTATCCTACAACCATGGCGCCCGAGCGCGGCTCGATCCTGCGGGAGCATTGGGCGAACCTGCCCGGCACCTCGATTACCAACCTGACCGGCGCGGCGAACTATCCCAACAAACCAGACGGCCGCGAGCAGTTCCTGGGCTTCGAGTGTCTTCAGCCGAATTGGGCCACCAATGTCGGCACCCGCCTCAGCGGCTATCTCATGCCGCAGACCAATGGCATCTACACCTTCGCAGTGGCTGCCAGCGACCGCGCCGAGTTGTGGCTGAGCACCGACACGAACGCGGCCAACAAGCAACTGATCGCCTCCGTGACCAACGCCACCGGCTTCCGCGACTGGTCTAATCATGTCACCCAGGTATCCGCCGGCCGCACGCTGGTCGCGTGGCAGAAATACTATGTCGAGCTCCTGCACAAGGCCGGCACGAGCAATAACCATTACTCCGTGGCGTGGCAGCCCCCGGGCGCAACGCAATTCGCCGTCATTGACGCAGATTACCTGGTTCCCTCCGGGTTGAGTCGCACCTTGCCAGCCCAGGCGAATATCTTCGATACGCTGGCCCCGTCCCATCCCCGGCTCTTCGCCACCGCCGAGCGGTTCGCCTGGCTGCGACAGCAGGTTGCCACAAATGCTTCCGGCCAGCCGGCCAGGTGGTACGCCTCCCTTTACCAGAGCGCAACGAATCTCTTCGCTGCCGCGCCGGTGACCTACCTGCAGGATGACCGCGGGACCATTCTCGACCAGAGCCGCACGGTCAAAGACCGCATGTACCTGCTCGGGCTGGCGTGGAAGATTGCCGGCGACACCAATTTCGCCGAGCGTGCCTGGACGGAACTCAATGCTGCCGGCAGTTTCCCGGACTGGCATCCGCCGCACTTCCTGGACACCGCCGAAATGACGCACGGTTTCGCCCTCGCCTACGACTGGTTTTACGACTATTGGACCCCCACGCGCCGGACCTTCATCCTGACCAACATCACCACCAAGGGACTGACCGCCGGCCTCAAGGAATTCACCAACAGCGTCGGCTGGTCAAAGTCCACCGGGCACAACTGGAACATGGTCTGCAACGGCGGTCTTAGCCTTGGAGCGCTCGCCGTCGGCACCGACTCGGAGACGATGGCGGAGCAGATGTTGAGCAGGACGATACCGTCGCAGGCGCCGGTCATGCAGCACTGGACGACCGACAACGGCGGCTGGTATGAAGGCCTGGGCTACTGGGATTACGCTGCCGATTACAACTTCCGTATGCTTGCCGGTCTTCAATCGGCGCTCGGCACCGATTTCGGCCTGAGCAATACCAACGGCCTCAACAACGCGGGCCTGTTCGGAATGCTCCTCACCAGCGCCAATAGGCGGAACTTCAATTTCGCCGATGCCGGCAACCCGGGAGTCTCGGGCGGGCCGCAAATGATCTGGTGGGCGCGCCGGTTCGACGTGCCCGCCTACGCGCGCTACGAGCGCACGAACAACACCGCCGATGTCCTGAGCGCGCTCTGGTGGGACGGCCGCGGCGGCGACCCGCTGAGCGAGGGGATCGGCAGCGACATCCTCTTCCTCGGCCCGACCGGAACAACGCCCTTCGATTCGCAGCATATCGGCGTCTTGCGCTCGTCCTGGGGGGATGCGAGCGAAACCATGCTCTCGTTCAAGGGCGGTGAAATGGGCGCAGACCACGGCGATCTCGACGCCGGTGATTTCGTCATTGAGGCGCTCGGCAGCCGCTGGGCCTGGGACCTGGGCTCGGACGATTACGCGCTGCCCGGCTACTTTGATTCCAATCCCGCGTCGGCCACGAACCGCTGGGACTATTACCGGATGCGCGCCGAGGGGCAGAACACCATCGTCATCAATCCCGGCAACGGCCCGGACACCAGGCTCGGCCCGGTCGCTCCCGCCCTGGTGTTCCAAAGCAAAACAGGCGTGCGCGCCTTGTCCGTGCTGGACCTCACGCCCGTCGTGACGAACGTCGCCCGCGCCTGGCGCGGATTTCAGTTGTTTGGCCCGCAACGCAAGCAGGTCCTGATACAGGATGAAATCGCCGGCGGCACCAATGCGAACGTCTGGTGGTTCATGCACTATCAGAGCAGCAGTACGCAGGTTACGCTTTCGGCCGACGGCACGAGCGTGACCATGGCGCAAGGCAGCAACCGGTTGTGGGGCAGGATCCTCAGCGGCGGCGGCACGTTCCAGGTCATGAATGCCCGGCCGTTGCCGACATCGCCCGATCCAACCGGGCAGAACCTGAATACCAGCTACCAGAAGCTCGCGATTCATCTTACCGGCGTCAGCAACACCACCATCGCCGTCTGGTTCGTGCCGCTCGGGCCGGGCCAGAGCCCGCCCCTGGTGCCTCCCGCGATCACGCCGCTGGCGCAGTGGCAGATTCCCGAGAGCGACCCCCCGTTGGCGATGGATGGCTACATCACCACGCCGCAAAACACTGGCGTGGACGTGGACCTCACGACGCTCGCCAGCGACACCGCCACGCCCGCAAGCAACCTGTTGTTCGCCGTCACCGGCGCGACGAACGGCACCGTCACCCTGCTGCCGGACGGCCACACGGCGCGATTCACGCCGACAGCCAGCTTCTACGGCACCGGGCAATACCTCTACACCGTCAGCGATACCGCAACCAACACGGCAACCGCGGGAGTGGTCGTCACCGTTCTGCCCGCGACATGGTACTGGGACACCTCGACCGCCCCGGGCTTGCAGCCCGCCAACGGCACCTGGGACGGCGCCGCTGCTGCCTGGTCCTCCGCTTCCTCCGGCTCGAACCCGCTGCTCCCCTGGCCGGCGCAAGGTAACGATGCGATGTTCATCGGCGCGGGTGGCGCCTACACGGTCACGATCAACAGCACGCAGAAAGTGAACCAGGTCTCCACCACGAACGGCACCTGGATTTTCAACGGCGGCGCGCTGAATCATGCCGGCGGTGCCATGACGATTACCGCCCAGGGCGATACGACGCTGAACTCGCCGCTGGTTGCCGACACCGATTTCACCAAGCTTGGGACCAACCGGCTGACGTTGGGTGCGCGGGCCAGTTTCTCCGGGAATGCCTACGTGCCCAGCGGCACGCTGCGCACCACCACCAACAACGCCCTGCCGCCTGCCGCCGACCTCAGCCTCGGCAGCACCAATGGCACGGTGGGCAACCTTGACCTGAATGCCAGCCAGACCCTGGCGAGCCTCAATATCCAGTCGCTCAGCGCCGCCACCAATACCGTCGGCATCGCTGGCGGAAGCACGCTGGCCATCAGCAATGCCGCGGCGGGGATTGCCTTCGGGGTGGGGAATTACGGCGCCGCCATTGGCGGCATCACCGCCACCACCCGCGTCTCCTTTGTCCGCGGCGGATCGCTTGCCGTCAATGCCCCGAACGGCGCGTTCTCCATCGAGCCGAGCGGCACCAATAATGCCGGCGTGGCTCTGGCTGTCCTCGACCTGGCCGGGCTGTCCAACTTCACCGCCAGCGTAGGCAGTTTCAGCGCGGCGGTCCTTGGCGGCAAGCCGGTCAATGTCCCGGGGCAGTTCACCCTCACCCTGGCCACCAACAGCCTGATTGCTGCCACCAACATCCTCCTCGCCACCTCCGGATACGGCTACGGGACCGACACGATCAGCCTCGGGGCGAGCAACACGTTCAATGCTGGAAGTATTGTTGTCTTCGGCGGCCGCCACAGCGGCACGATGAGCTTCGCGGGCGGGACCAGTTCCAACCTGACTATCCGCGGCCAGGCCGGTGGCACAAGCCGCGCCAATCTTTATGTCGGGGACCAGGTCAACTTCTCCGGCCTGGGCAGCGGCAGCGGCGGGTCGAGCACGTGCAGCGGCACGCTCAACTTCGGCGCCGCAACTGTGGATGCCCGGTTGGGCGAGATGATGCTCGGCATCGGGGCCAGCATGGCCAGCCAGACTTATGGCACCGGCAACGGCACCTTGATTTTCGGCGGCACGAACAGCAGTGTGAACATCAACAGCGTCTATCTGGGATACGCCGCCTTGAATTCTGCGGTGGGCACCAATTACAATTCACCGACCTATACCGGCACGCTGACGATGAACGGTGGCACGCTGAGCGTGAACACCAATTTCTTCGTCGCCTATAGCGCGGACGATAACCTGGCCAACACCCAGAAGGTGGCGGGGATCTTCAATCTCAATGGCGGCACGGCCAACTTCGCCTCCGGCATGTTTCTCGGCTTCGCCACAAACACCATCGGCACTGTTACCGGAACCCTCAATCTTACCAACGGCCTCCTCAGCGTCGGCGGGGACATCCTCTCCTCCGGCGTTACGGCGACCGGCATCGTCAACCTCGCCGGTGCCACGCTTAACCTTGGCAACAACGACATCGGCTCCGCCTCGAAGGCGATCAACCTGGTCGCCGTGAGCGGCACGCTCGCGAACGTGGCCGGGTTCAACGGCGGCACGACGCCGCTGGTGAAGACCGGCAGCGGCACCCTTATTCTCAGCGGCACCAATGGCTACTCCGGCGGCACCCGTGCCATCGGTGGCACGCTGCAACTGGCCGGGAAGCTTGCGGGCAGTCTCACGGTGAGCAACGCCGTGCTCACCGGCAGCGGGGCGCTCGCCGGCAGCCTGACACTCACCCCGGGCTCAACGTTCCAGCCGCGCCTCAACGGCTACCTGCCGGGCACCAATTGCGATCAAATCACCGTTGGCGGCACCGTCACGCTGGCCGGCGCATTGGGTGTCAGCGTCACCAACGCCGGTGCGCTGCCCGCCGGCTACACGTTTACGGTTATACGCAACGACAGTGCGCTGCCGGTCGCTGGCACGTTCGCCGGACTGGCGCAACTTGCGACGTTTACCAACAGCCCGCTCGTGTGGCGCATCAATTACCAGGGCGGGGATGGCAACGACGTCACGCTCACACTGCTTTCCGGCGGCGTGGTCATGCTGCCGAGCGTTGCCATCACCTCGCCGGCGGGCGGTGCCCTTGTCGGCATGCCACTGACGCTGTCAGCCGCTGCGTCCTCGCCTTACGGCATCGCGGCCGTGGATTACTATGCCGGTCCGCTTTGGCTGGGAACGGATTCCAGCGCGCCCTATGAGCTGATACAGGGCGTGCTTGTGCCCGGCCCGCGCACGTTCACCGCCGTGGCGCGCGACAGCTCCGGCCTCAGCGCCACCAGCGCGCCCGTCGCCGTCACTCTTGTGGGGATTACTCCAGCCGCGCCGCGCTTGTCGGCCCCCTCGCTGGCCGGTGGCAAGGCGACCGTCCAGATCAACGGCCCCGTGGGTTACTATTACCTGGTGGACGTCTCGACGAACCTCGAGGCCTGGACCAGCGTCTTTGCGACCAACGCCCCGCCGCTGCCGTTCGCCTGGCAGGACGCCGGCACCAACCCGTTCACGCAACGATTCTA
>JAPLUA010000279.1:7758-11961 GCA_026397855.1 Verrucomicrobiota bacterium
CGCGGAGAAACTCATGGCCGAACCGGAAAAGGCCGTAGGCGATCAGGTACAGATGAAAATGCTGGCCGGGAAGGAGCTTCCGTCGGCGAAGGAGCAGAACCGCCGCAAGCGCGGCGGCGTTGAAGATCAATTCCGCCTGGGCCGCTGGCCAGCGGACCGTGCCCGCAACATCGCGGACCGTGAACCAGCTCTCGGTACATGGGCGCCCGAGGCAGCAGCCGTGCAGCACGCAGCCCACGCGGCCGATCATGATGCTGACCGGGGCGACGATGGCAAACCAATCGCCGGTGGGCGAGCGGTAGCCGATCGCATGCTTGACGATTTCGACACCGGCGTAGCCGCCCAGCAAGGCGCCGGTGATGGACTTGCCGGTGGCCAGAACCACCCAGCGGTCCGGGTCGTGCCAATGGAGCCAGCCTTCCGCCCCCAGGTAAATCAGCTTGGCGCCGAGGAACGCGCCTGCCAGGGCTCCCAGGTAGATCAGGACCAGGCGTGAATCGCGCCGCGTCAGCCTCGACCAGAGCCCGAGGCTGACGGCTATGCCCGCCAACAGCAGCCAGCCGTAGGCCCCTGAGGAGGTCACGGCCATTGCCAGGCCTCTGGGAACAGCGTCGCTCATCGGAAGATCAGCCAGCGCTGCAATCCGCAAAACCCGAGTAGTAGCGGCAGAAGGAATCCAGCTTCCCGTCGGGTCTGATGACGTGCGTGCAGCAGCGGTCAATGCGGTCCTCGTCCCAGGTGAGGGCGTCCATGAACGGCTTGACGAAAAGCCGGAATGTGTGGGTTTCGTCCAGCTCAAACTGCTTGAGCAGTTCGCCGAGAGGCTCGGACTCGCAGCCGCATTTCATGAGATCCTCCAGGCGGTAACGCACCTTGGTGCTCAAGAAATCCTGGACTTGCGTGAAGTCAATGAACTCGCTCACGCAGCGCACCTTGCCGTCCACCTTGAGCAGGTAGCCGATGACGGCGCAATTCGGATCCCCACAGGGCAGCGGGGTGAAATCTTCGACTCGCAGTTTGCCGCCAGATTGGTCCAAAGCCGCCAGCAGAATGTCAGCAGTATTGAGGCGCAGGGGCGGGTTTGCCCCTGCCGATGCGGGCACGCGTCCGCTCAGGAACATCGGCTGAAAGCAAATGCCGCGCACGTTCGGCCAGCGCAGGCCGTACTCAATGGCCTCCCAGACGAACGGCAGGTTTTCCGGGATTACCGTCATTGCGAGGGTAACCGGCAGCCTGATCTCGCGGCAGTGCTCCAGGCATCGCTCCCGGGTTTGGCGCAAATCCGCGCCGCGCAGGAAGTGCTGGCCGGCCTCCTGCGGGCCATCGAACTGGAGATAGAGCTGAAACTTGCCGTAGCGGAAGGCGCCGGCAAGCCGGCGGACAAAGGCGTCGTCATGCGCAAGCCGGATGCCGTTGGTGTTCAGCAACACATAATCAATGTGCGGATGAGCCTGCAGCCAGCCGAGCAGCTCAAAGAATTGCGGATGCAAGGTGGGCTCACCCCCGGAAAGCTGGAGGATTTCAATGCCGCCTTTGCGATCTACCACGTCCTGAATGCGGCGCTGCAGATCGTCCAGCGGCACCGCGTTCAGATGCGTCCCGGCGCTTGCGGGTGAGCCGGCATAGCAGGTCGGACAAGGCAGGTTGCAGGATCCAACCACCTCTACCAGGCAGAGGCAGGTCGCGAGTTTCTCCATCACCCCGAGGGCGTCGCCGGGTTGTGCGTTGCGACCCAGCGTGCCAAACCCGCTGCCCGCCGCGGCCTGGCAGGAAGGCGGACCGGCGGTTGACGGGCACTCGCAGCGGGCGTTGTCGGGCTTTCCCTGCGCCAGCCAGTAAAACCGCGCATCGGATGCAAGGCAGGCGACGGCTTCGCCGTGTTGCGGGCAGATGCGCCGGAGGAAGACTTTGGCCGGGCTGCCCTCGACTTTGACGACCTCGGCGGGGCACGGCCTTTGGCAGGTCGGGCAGCGCGAGGTGGTCCGCTTGAGGAGAGACTCGCTTTCGGGAGCGGCGGGGATTCGGGATGTCGGCATGAGGCGATTTGTCTGTTAGCGGCGTTGCGGCGCAGGGCGCACATTCAGTGGCATACGACACATCCAATGAATAGAAGGCCCAAGCCCGGCCCGCTTTTCCTCATCCGCAGCCTGGTCTGGCGCATACGACACATCCGACGAATAGAAGACCCAAGGCAACCAGCGGGATGACGAGGAGCAGCAACACGATGTGCACCACCGCAGAAAAAGCGTCTCCGCGGCCAGAATGGGGCGACGCTGCGACCGTCTGTCCCTTCGCCAGGAGCCAGCAGGACAGAACGGTGCCGGCGAGCACGCAGAGGGCGATTTCCCAGAAAGGAAGCATCGCGGCTTTGAGAAGCGCGGCCACGATGAGAGTGCCCAGCGCGGACAGCGCCCACGCGGGCGTCTGCTCAGGCACGGTGGCGGCTGCCTGGTAACGCTCTTCCCATTCGTCTTCCTTCCACAAGTCAATCGTCGGGATACGGGAGGCAAAGCGCTGCTTCGGCTGCGGGGTTGAGGCCACCACACAAATGTCCGGGTGCAATCGCTCAGCGGCGCTCAGCCGGGGCACCTCCATCGGCTGACCACATGCGGGGCACACGATACACATGTCGGCATAATCCCGATCGCACGCAACGTGCTGGGCGCAGTGTGGACAGGCGAATTTAATTTCAATCATGGCGTCGGCGCGGAAGGTGGAACTGCAGCCACGGCACGGGGTTGGCGCGGGTAAAGCCCCAGATAGGCCAGTGCCAGCAAGCCGGCCACCAAAGTGCCGAGCCCCGCCTGCTGGAAGGTAATTGTGCCGCGCGCCAGGTAGAAAATACCCAGCGCGAACTCGAGGCCGCCCCGGATGATGCCAATGTTAATCCACACGCGGTAGCGGAGCGGGTGGGTGGCCGCCACGAGATAGCCAAAACCCATCGTGGCCATTAAGCAGCCCCACATTCCAATAAGATAGGCCACCGCCGGCGGCAAATCCTGGAAATGAAATGCCCGCTCCACCTGCGCGGGCACGAAGATCAGCAGGCCGCCCAGCAGGAACAGCACTGCCGCGTCAAGAACCAGCAAGCCGCGGAGAAGAAGAAGCTTCATAGTTCGGATCGGGGAAGGGTGGCACGGGTCTCCGCCGCGGCCCGCATCCCACTCGGGTTGCTGCGCCGGATCGGCGGGAGCTTCAGTGAACTCATAGCCTTATGTCCATGTCAGGTGGTTAACAGCGCGGAACGACAGGATATATACCACAAACCGGGAGCGGCTTCAAGGGCCGCCATTTCCGGCCGAGGGAGGGCAGCCCAGGTTTAGCCCCCGGGCCGGCTTAAGGGCTTCCGAGCAGCTGGGTCCGGTATTCCGTGGGGGACTGGCCGAGGATCTTCTTGAAGACGCGGTTGAAGTGCGTGAGGGACTGGAAGCCGACCTCGAACGCGATTTCGCTGACGCGCAGGTTGGGGTTGAGGAGAAGGTTCTTGGACTTCTCGATGCGAACGCGCGAGAGGTAATCGGTGAAATTGATGCCCGTGACCTTCTTGAACATCTTGCAGAAATAGAAGGTGCTGGTGTTGACCGCCCGGGCGACGTGTCCGAGGCGGAGGTTCTCGGTCTGGTGCTCGTGGATGTATTCCTTCGCTCGAGTGATGACCGGCGGCTCGGAATTGTCCTGCTGTAACAGCACCTGGTTGCTGAGCATGGAGAGATGTTGGGCAAAGATGGACAGCAGCTTGACGACCGCCTCATGCCGCTTGCTCGGGACAACGGTGGTCGCAAAGTAGGCCTCTTTCAGCTTGGCCGGATCCACGTTCACCCCCCACTGCTTGACCAGTTGGAGCGCTCGCTGGAACTGGGCTTCGGTGGGCCGTTTGCGAAAAACCTGGCCTGTCTGGAGGAAACCGATGAGCCGGTCTCCCAGCCGCACCGGCACTGCGGTGTCGCAGAGGCCCGCCGGGCAGCCGATCGTGTGGGGCTCGTGGGCCGCCGACTCCGCGAGCTTTTCCTGCACCTGGAGACACGACGCGCAGGCCCGGCTTGTTTCCAGCACCATCGAGCAGAACGGGCTTTCGTTGCGCTGGCCATGATGGGGAAGCTGCCACGATTCCACCGCGCGCAGCGCGACAGGCAGGCCTGTGGCTTCGGTGAAGGCCCGCTCGTAGTCGTGGAACACCTTGGAGTTGGCCAGGGCCTCAATCAG
>JAPLUA010000576.1 GCA_026397855.1 Verrucomicrobiota bacterium
GATGGCGAAGAAGCCCGGGGTTAAGGCGATCATCACGAGCGGCTACAACACGCAGAAGGCCGACCTGGAGGCGGCGCGCACCAGCGGAATCCTGTACCTGCCGAAACCGTGGGTGTTCAAGGAGTTGGTGGAGATAATGGGGGCGATGATGGGGACCGGAAATCCGAAGGCCGAAATCCGAGGGGCGAGGGGAGACACGGATTGCATATTGATGTTTGCACATGAGGCACGAGCCCCCCATGGGGAGGCGAAATCGCTCTTGCCGGTCTTCTGGCCGGCCCTATCATTCGACCATGCGCTCCCATTCGGGAATTAGCAGCAAGCGGCGAGAGCCTGGCCAAGAGTTCGGCCATAGGGTCGGCATCGCCTTTTTCGCCGTGGCCGGAAGCGTGGTGTTTACGCTGGCGATCCCGGGCCGGGGGATTTGCCGCTAACGATCTATGCCTTGCATTGTCACGGCCGGGCCAACCTTCGAGCCGCTGGATTCCGTCCGGCGCCTGACCAACTTCTCCACCGGCCGGCTTGGCTGCGAGCTGGCGGGCTTCCTGGAGTCGCACGGGCACGAAACGACCCTCCTGATCGGGCAGCAGGCCACCTATGGCGGCGAGCGCCGCGCACGCCGGGTCGAAATCTTCACCACCACCTCGGATTTGCGTGAACGCCTGCAAGCCCGGGCGAGCCAGCCCGTTCAAGCGGTGTTCCACGTCGCCGCGGTAAGCGATTTTGCCTTCGGGAAGATCTGGCACCGCTCGCCAGGGGGCGAACTGACGGAAATGAAGGCCGGCAAACTCTCGACCCGGCACGACACCCTGCTGGCTGAGCTGGTGCCGAAGCCAAAGATCATCCGGGAACTGCGCGGCTGGTTTCCAGGCGCGCGGCTGGTGGGTTGGAAATATGAGGTGGACGGCGATCGCGCAAGCGCGCTGCGCCTGGCGGAGACGCAGATTGCCGACTGCCGGACCGATGCCAGCGTCGCCAACGGCCCGGCTTATGGGCCGGGCTTCGGGCTGGTCTCCGGCGCGGGCCAACACACTCACCTGCCGGATGGTCCCGCCCTGTTTGCCGCACTCGAGAAGCTTATCGCCCCGTAGCACGCGGGCCGGAACCAAAGCCGCCTAGGATTTGACACGCTCTCATCCTAAAAAACGCAGTTGAAACACTGAAACCACAGATAGACACAGATGAACACTGATGCAGACCCCGGCGAAGGCGTTCACCTTGCGGGTGAGGCGGGGTTGCTCGGCATTAGGCTGCAAATCTGTGTTCATCTGTGGTTGAACTGCCGTTTTTAGGCTCATCCCTCCGGAGTGATTCGGCCGGAGTTGATGATGCCGGAGGCATCCCAGCCATTAGCCGGTGGTTGAGCGAGACACGAGCGATACCACCGGTAACCAGATTCCACATCCCATGCACCCTGGCAGGGGTGCCAGCCACTTCCCCACACGCTGGCCCCCCCTGCCGGGGTGCAATCCACATCACGCTCTGATCCGGCGGTGTCGCTGCGCTCAACCACCGGCTAAAGGCTGAAAACCCTCCGGGTTTTGTTCCCACCCATCCGTGTGATCCGCGCCATCCGTGGTTTCTGAACTGCCGGATTTGGGCTGAACAGTTAGTTTTCGCCTCGGGCGGCGGCGCTGGCATCCCGGCGGGGCGTAAAGGATTCCGCCAATCGCCGTGCTGCCGTGACTTGCTCCGGGGTCATCTCGCGAGAGATCGGGTAGCGCTTGAGCAAAGCCTCCCCTTGCCCCCCCGAAGCAGCCACACTGAGCCACATGTACGCCTCGATGTTGTCTTTGGGGACGCCTTCGCCACTTCCGTAGCTCAAGCCCAATTGGTATTGGGCCCTGGCATCACCCCTGTCGGCGGCCTTGCGGAACCACTTCACGGCCTGGGCCACATCTTTGGCGACACCGTCGCCGGTTGAATAAACCATTCCCAGGCTGTATTGCGCGGACGGGTCGCCCTGGTCCGCCGCTTTGCGAAGCCATTCGACGGCTGCAGCCAGGTCCTTTGGAACACCATTCCCATTGGCATAGCTGACCGCGAGATTGTATTGCGCGTTGGGATCGCCTTGCTCGGCCGCCTTCCGGAACCACTTGGCGGCCTCAACGACATCCTTGCCCACTCCCCGGCCGGTTGCGTAACTCACGGCCAGGTTATACTGGGCCCGGGGATAATCCTTGTCAGCCGCCTTGCGAAACCATTTGACCCCCTCGGCGGGATCTTCCATGACCCCCTGCCCTGTCATATACCTCAAGCCGAGCTTGCTCTGGGCGGCGGGAAACTCCTGGTCTGCCGCGCGCCGCAGCCAGCTCAAGGCTTCCTGGGCATTCTGCGGCAATCCCTCCCCTCGGGTGTAAACCATCGAGAGATTGTATTGGGCGTGCGCCAAGCCCTGGTCCGCAGCCCGCGCGAGCCACTTGGCGGCTTCCCCGGCATCCTTCGGAACGCCCTCGCCACTTGCATAGCAGTTCCAGAGCTTGAATTGAGACTCGACGACGCCCTGTGCTGCGGCTTTCTCATGCCATTTGGCGGCCTCGGCCGGATCCCTGGGCACCCCATCCCCTCGCTCATACATGTCGGCGAGTTTGCACTGGGCAAACGACAGGCCCGCTTGCGCGGCAGCGGCGACACACTCGTCGGCCCCGGCACCCTGTTTCGGAACAGCCTGGCCCTGCAGCGCAGGCGCAGCGGAACCGGTGTCTGCAGAGGCCTTGTGGTACCACACTGCGGCCTGGGCGGCATTCCGGTCCACGCCCAACCCCTTTTCGTAGGCCCACCCGAGATTCCATTGCGCGCTCGCGTCGCCCTGTTCAGAAGCTTTGCGCAGCCACCGCGCCGCCTCGGTTGCATCCTTGGCCACACCATCGCCGCCCTGGCACATCCCCGCCAGGATGAATTGGGCCGGGGCAAAGCCCTTTTCCGCAGCCTTCCGGAACCAAACACTGGCTTCGGCCGCGTCCTTGGAAACCCCCTGTCCGCCGTAATACATGGCCCCAAGCCACACCTGGGCCGGCGCGTAGCCCTCTTTCGCCGCCGAGCGAGCCCATTTAAGCCGCTGGGCGGGCCCTGCGTTTGCTTCCATCGCCTTCCGGGGCTTTTCCTGCGACGGCTTCTGCGCCTTAACCTTGACGGGAGGAGGGGTGGCCGTGGCTGGCGACTTCCTGCCGGGGACCAGGGAACAGCCTGCCATCGCAATGCCGAGCGCGAGAAGAGCCGGGACGGTCTTCCCCAAGCAGGTGGCCGCCTTTCGAGGTTGAACCGGGCAAGCCGGCGTTTCAATCTTCCGCAGCAGTGTCTTCATTCGGCAAAGGCAATAGGCCCAAAGCCTAACAGCGCGCGGAACACGGATCAAACCCTGTCTTGCGCCCCCGGGATGAAGGATGCATTCAAGGAATCGCGCCCCGCGATGGCCGGCAATTTCGGACTTCGGATTCCGGGTAGCGCCTGGTATCGTGATGCCTGATGACGGCCCCCGCGCCAATTCAATCAACCTCGCCTCTCGCGCGGGATGTGACATCCCTTCACGGAGTGGGTCCGGAGCGCGCCGCGCAGCTGGCGCGGCTGGAGGTTCGCACCGTTGAAGATCTCCTGCTGCATCGGCCGCACCGATACGAGGATCGCCGCGCGCTCATCCCCATCGCCAGGTTGGAATTGGGCCGGCCGGCAACCACCCGGGGAAAAGTCGTCGCCCACGGCGTAAAGTGGTACAAGCAGCACACCCGTTCCATCTACGAACTCATTCTCGATGACGGCACCGCCCGCCTGCACTGCCGGTGGTGGAACCTGCCCTACATGGAAAAGCACTTTTCCACCGGCGACGAGGTGATCGTTTTCGGGAAGCCGCTGGCGCTCAAGCCGCGCACGATGGACCACCCCGACACCGAGGTCGTGGAGGACGGCGAGGAGGGCTTCATCCACTTCAATCGCATCACGCCTGTTTATCCGCTCACCGAAGGCCTGCCGCAGCGCTGGCTGCGATCGCTCATCTGGCGAACGATCTCCCGGCTTGAGCCCCAGATCACCGATCCCTGGCCGCAAGCCCCGAAGATGCCGATCGCCGGTTTCGGGCCGCAGCTTTCCGCAGGCGTGCAGGGCGAAACACAGCCTCCGGCCGCCGGCTCCCCGCCACCGGCAACTGGCTTCCTGTCCCGGGCCCGTGCCGTCCACATGATCCACTTTCCCGAGGAGGATGCAGACATTGAACGGGCCCGGCGCCGCCTCGCCCTGGACGAGTTCATCACCCTCCAGCGGCAGATCCTCCTGCGCCGTAAGAACTTTATGGCCAAAGCCGAGGGGATTCCGTGCGGCGGGGACAACCATCTCATCAAACCCTTCCTTGCGCGGCTCGGCTTCAAGCTGACTGAGGCGCAAACCCGGGTTCTCCGCGAGCTGCGACAGGACCTCTCCGGCCCGCTCCCCATGCGGCGCCTCCTGCAAGGCGATGTCGGCTCCGGCAAAACCGTGGTGGCTGCCGGCTGCGCATTGATGACACTGGAGAGCGGCTACAACGTCGCGCTCATGGCGCCCACCGAAATCCTGGCCGGACAGCACTGCCGCAACTTCACGCACTGGCTCGCCCCGCTCGGCGTAAAAGTCGAACTCCACACCGGCAGCCATAAACCAGAAGACCGGCAACAACCAGCAGAAGAACCGCAGAGCCCCCCCCCGCTCCACGCTCCCCGCTCCACGCTCCACGCTCCACGCCCCCCAACCCTCTTCATCGGCACCCACGCCCTCCTCACCGCCGGCTTCGATCTGCCCGGCCTCGGCCTGGTGATCATTGACGAACAACACAAGTTCGGCGTGGCGCAGCGGGAACAGCTTGTCCGCAAGGGCCGCTACCCGCATCTGCTGGTGATGACTGCCACCCCGATCCCGCGCACGCTCGGCCTGACCGTCTATGGGGAGCTGGATATCTCTGTCATTGACAAGCCGCCTCCGGGGCGCGGGCACATCAAGACTTTCGTCCGCGCCAGCGACAGCCTGCCGAAGATCATGGCCTTCATCCGCGAGAAACTGGCCGAAGGACGCCAGGCCTATATTGTCTATCCGCGCGTTGAGGATACCGGCCAGCCCGGAGTGAAGGCGGTCACGAAGGAATTTGAAAACGCCCGGTCGGCCCTGGCGCCGTTCCACGTAGGACTCATCCACGGGCGGCTCCCGTCCCGGGAGAAGGAACAGGTCATGGCCGCGTCCCACGCCGGCGACCTGCAGGCGCTCCTGGCGACGGCCCTGATCGAGGTCGGGGTGGATGTCCCCATGCATCCTGGCTGCAGCGGCGAAAACCCCGGAGGCCCGTCAGCGCCTCAAAGTGATGGAACAGACCACCGACGGTTTCCGCATCGCCGAGGAAGACCTCAAACTGCGCGGGCCGGGCGAACTGCTCGGCCAGCAGCAAAGCGGCCTGCCGCAATTCCGGTTCGGCGACCTGGCCACCGACCTTCCGCTGATCATGCAAGCCCGCCAACTGGCCGCCGATGCAAGCCCCAAAACAGCGTAGCCGCCAACGTCAGTTGGCGCTGACTTCTCCGGCAAAGGAATAGTGCGCCAACTCACGTTGGCGGCTCCGGCACCCAGATTTCTTGAACCGGCCTTGCCGCGCCGCCGCAAAGCCCGAAAGTATTTGCAAATAAATCTTGTCCTTCTGGCGCTTTTGGTAAAACCTACAAGCACTATGAAAAGGATATCCATTCTAGTTGTTATGTTGTCTCTGGTTTTCGGTGCCGTATTAACCGGCTGCGATAAGGGAGAAGCTCCCAAGCCCGAGACTGGCGGCACCAATGCTCCCGCGGCAGCGCCTGCGGCGCCGGCAGCACCTGCGGCCAAGTAAGACATTTTCCCCTCGAACAGGGGGGACTGTCGCCTTCACGCCGGGCATGATTGTGCCCGGCTCTTTTTTTGTACCGGCCAGCCACCCCCTGCCGCGAGTTGCTGGGGATCCGGCGGAGCCCTGGCATTCTGCCGGCTTAGGCCATGCGAACGGAACCAACGAACGAAACTCGCAAGGGAACACGTATGATTCGGCTTTCGCGGTCATAAGCCGAGCATGAGGGGGGGGGCTGTCTGGGAGGTGGCCGCGGCGTAAGCCGGCAGAATGCCGGCGATCCGTTAACGTGAATTGCGCCCCTCGCCAGGTCATATTCCGACTTGGCATTCCCCGGCTGCAAGATAGAGTGAAGGCATGAAGAAGACGGCTTATTGCCTTGCGCTCGCGGCGAGCCTCCTGCTGGCAGGCTGCGGCGAGAAATCCGACAAGCCGGCACCGGGAACCAACTCCACGGCCGGCGGCACCACCCCGCTGAACGCCCCGGCCGACTATCTTGGCGCCCTCGGCAAAGCACACCAGGCCGCCATCAAGACCGTTGACACCTCCTCGCTGAACCAGGCCATCCAGATGTTCAACGTCGAAAAGGGACGCAACCCCAAAGACCTCGACGAGCTGGTAACGGAGAAATACCTGCCTAAACTTCCCGCGGCACCCTACGGCATGAAGCTGGTTTACGACGCCGCAGCCGGGAAGGTGAAAGTGGTCAAGCAGTAGTTCGCCAGACGGCGAGACACAGGCAAGCCTGGCGCGTCGCGCAGGCGAGCGCAGGCAGAGCGCCCTGATTACCCCCATCCGATACTTTCGGCTCGCCAAACGAGGGCCGGCCGGACCATCGTTTCCCGGTGCCTATTATGCCTGAACAAATCGTCATCCTGGATTTTGGTTCCCAATACACGCAGGTGATTGCGCGCCGCATCCGGGAGTGCAACGTCTATTCGGTAATCCTTCGCTATGATACCCCCGCGGCGGAAATCGCCGCCCTGTCACCCAAGGGGATTATTCTATCCGGCGGCCCGTCGAGCGTGTATGCCAAGGCCGCGCCGCTGCCCGACCCGGCCATCTTTGACCTCGGCCTCCCGGTGCTCGGCATCTGCTACGGCCTGCAGCTCCTGGCGCAGTATCTCGGCGGCAAAGTCGAGCCCGGCCAGAAGCGCGAATACGGCAAGGGCAGGCTCGACCTCAAAGACCGCAACTGCCCGCTGTTTGCCAAACTGCCGGCATCGGTGCAGGTCTGGAACTCGCACGGTGACCGGCTGACAAAGCTACCCGCCGGCTTCAAATCGGTGGCCGTCACGGAAAACTCCGCCTACGCCGCCATCGAGCACCGCGCCCGGAAGATGTTCGGACTGCAGTTCCACCCGGAGGTGGCCCACACGCCGCGCGGCCGGGCGATCATCGCCAACTTCGTGCATCGCGTCTGCGGCTGCGGCAAGACGTGGACCATGCACCACTACGTTGACCAGGCCGTGGCAGCCATCCGCGCGCAGGTCGGCCAGGAACGCGTGATTCTCGGCCTGAGCGGCGGCGTGGATTCCAGCGTCGCGGCGGCCTTGCTCAAGAAAGCCATCGGCGACCAGATCACCTGCATCTTCGTGAACAACGGCCTGCTGCGCGGGCGCGAAGCGGAGGTGGTCCGCGAGGTGTTCGGGCGCCACTTCAAGATCAAGCTCCAGTATGAGGACGCCTCCCGGCTGTTCCTGCGACGGCTGCGCGGGGTGACCGACCCCGAGCGCAAGCGCAAGATCATCGGCCGCACGTTCATCGAGGTCTTCGAGGCCGCCACCCGGCGCGCGGGCAAAGCGAAGTTCCTGGCCCAGGGCACGCTCTACCCCGACGTGATCGAGTCCGTGCCCATCGGCGGCAACCCGGCGGCGATGATCAAGAGCCACCACAACGTCGGCGGGCTGCCCAAGAACATGCGTTTCCAGCTCGTGGAGCCCCTGAAATGCCTCTTCAAGGACGAGGTGCGCGAACTGGGCATCGAGCTGGGCCTGCCGCGTGAAATTGTCCTGCGCCAGCCCTTCCCCGGCCCCGGCCTGGCCGTGCGCATCCTGGGCGAGGTCACGCCGCGCCGGCTGGACATCCTGCGCAACGCCGACACGATCGTGGTGGAGGAGATGAAGGCCGCCGACTGGTATTACCGGATCTGGCAGAGCTTCGCCGTCCTGCTCCCCGTGCGCAGCGTCGGCGTCATGGGCGACGAGCGGACCTACGATTACACCATCGCCATCCGCGCGGTGGAATCCCAGGACGGCATGACCGCCGACTGGGTGAAGCTGCCCCCTGCCCTGCTGGAGAAGCTCTCCAACCGGATTGTGAACGAGGTCAAAGGCGTCAACCGCGTCTGCTACGACATCACCAGCAAGCCGCCCGGGACGATTGAGTGGGAGTGATCCTGCCGGACGAGGAGTGCGGCGAGGCATTCCTTGCCCCCCCGCCCGCCACGATCTTGCCAGCAATGCCTTGGTAGCCTATTGTTCGGACATGGCTGCTGTGACACTCAATATCTCGGTTTCTCAGGAACAGGCCGCTTGGGTGCGGTCCCGGAAAGAGTCAGGTAACTTCGTTTCCGCAAGCGACGTAGTGCGTGACTTGATACGCCGCGAGCGGGAGAAAGAGCTGGCGGCGATTGAATCGGAGTTCGCAAGAATGGACCAGCGGGACGGCGCCGATGGGCCTGAACCCGTCGAGGAAATCGTCACTGCTGTTCGGAAGGTCCGGGAGAGATTCCTTAAGAGCTATGCCCCTGACCGCTGTGCTTGACACCTCAGTGGTAGTTTCCGGCATCGGCTGGCGCAATGAAGCAAGAACGATCTTGAGGCTGCTGGCGCGCCGGACCTTTGTCTCCATACGGACCCAAAAGGCCCTATGGCGTCCGGTGTGTCTCACCGCGCACGTTCATCACCGCGGTGCTGGCAAGAGCATGATTCACCTCCGCTATCGAAGGCAGGCAATGGGTCCAAATTCTCACTCATGAATTGGCCATTACTGTATCTGTGCAGCGAGTGGGTCATCCGCTTTGTGATGCTCATTTACGTGCCGCAGCGCCGCAGCGCGGCGGCTTCCCGCACGTGGCTGCTGCTGATCTTTCTTTTGCCCTGGCCGGGCCTGGTGCTTTACGCGCTTCTTGGCCGCATCTACCTGCCGCGGCGCCGCATCGAGATGCAGGAGCGCGCCTCGCAGCATATCCGTGAAGCGCAGGCCCAGCGAAGCGGGGCAAAGGCCCCGGCCGTGGACCTTTCGCCCCATCTCGAACCCATCGCACGTCTGGCCCAACAGCTTGGCGATTTCGAGGTGGCTCCCGGCAACTCCATCGAACTGCTGGCCGATTACGCAGGAACCATCAGCCGGTTGGTGGCCGATATAGACGCCGCGCGCCAAAGCGTCCACCTGCTCTTCTACATCTTTGAAGCCGACGCCACCGGCCAACGCGTCGCGGATGCCCTGGCCCGCGCGGCGCGGCGCGGCGTCGCCTGCCGGGTGCTGATGGATGCGGTTGGATCGAAGCACGGCCTGCGAAAGCTGGCTCCACGGTTGCGGCAGGAGGGAGTAGAGGTGCAGGCGATGCTGCCGGCCGGGCTCTTCCGGCGAAGCGCCGCCCGCTTCGACCTCCGGAACCATCGCAAGATCGGCATCATTGACGGCCAGGTCGGCTACACGGGATCGCAGAACCTCGTGAACCCGGGCTTCGTCAAAGACCACCCGAACGAGGAATTGATGGCGCGGCTGACCGGCCCGGTGGTTGCGCAATTGCAGGCGGTGTTCCTCGCCGACCATTTCTTCGAGACCGGCCAGCCGCGGGAGTATCCGGACAGCTTTCCCGAGCTCCCGGCCGACGGCCCCTCGCCCGCTCACCTGCTTCCGAGCGGCCCCGGCTACGGACGCGAAAACGGCCAGGAGTTTATCACGGCCCTGCTCTATGCCGCCCGCCGCCGCGTGGTCATCACCACACCCTATTTCGTCCCCGACGAACCCGTCCTGCAGGCCATCAGATCGGCCACCCGCCGGCATGTGGAGGTGCACCTGGTGGTCTCGATGCACGCCAACCAGCTCCTGACCCAACTGGCACAGCAATCCTTCTACGATACCCTGCTCGAATGCGGGGTGGCGATTCATCTCTACGAGCCCCATTTCCTGCACGCCAAGCATATCACGGTGGATGACGAAATCGCCTTGCTCGGCTCGACGAACATGGACATCCGTTCCTTCGCCCTGAACGCGGAAATCAACCTGCTGGTCTATGACCCGGCCGTGGTCGGCCGGATGCGGGAGGTCCAGGAGCGCTACTTCGCTCACAGCGAACGATTGTCGACCGAGGACTGGAAACGCCGGCCGCTGGTCCGGAAGGTGTTGCAGAACAGCGCCCGGCTGGCCGATTCGCTGCTGTAGCAGGGCAAGCCCAGCCGCTTCCACTCACGCTGGCACCCCCTGCCGGGGTGCAATCCACATCACACTCTGATCCGGTGGTGTCGCTGCGCTCAACCACCGGCTAATGGCTGAAAACCCTCCGGGTTTTGCTTGACTTTGAATCGCCCTTGGCTTTTTCTGGCGGCAGTGAACGGCGTTTCTTATGAAGACTTCGACCCTGATCAGGATTCTCCTCTGCCTTGCTGCTTGTTCGCCCTTTGGCGCTGGCGCCCAGAACGCCCCCAGCCAGTCTGAGGTCGAGCAGATCCGGCAGGAGATGCAGCAACTGCGCCTGGATTATGAGCACCGGATGCAGTCGCTCGAAGAGCGGCTCCGGAAGTTCGAAACCCCGGCAGCAACGACCGCCATCACGACCTCCAGACCGCCGATCGCCGCCACCGCGCCGACCCGACCCGGACCGGAGACTGTGGCAGGCGCATCGGCCACCGTCACGAACGGAGCCGCCCGCCTGGCCGCGATCGAGCGCGGCCGCGAGTATGCCCAGGAGCAGTTCCCGCAGGACAACGGAACACTGGACCGCAACATGCTGGGATCCACCAACCAACCGTTCAAGGAACGCTTCGAGCAGGTGCTGCAGGACTTTGTCGAAATCGGCGGCTACGTCCGCGCCGGCTACGGGCGCGACAGCCAAGGCGGGCCGCAGGTCCCGTTCCAGGCCCCGGGCGCGCTCGCCAAGTATCGCCTGGGCAATGAGACCGAGAACTACGGCGAGCTGGTCTTCGGCAAGAACTGGTATGTGCCCGGCCTGTTTGCGCTCGATCCCAAGCAGCGGCCCGACAGCAACCCCTCCGGCCCGATTGCCCATGCGCAGGTCCGCCTCTCCTTCTACAATCCCTATTCCACCTACAACTCCGCCGCGGGCACCCAGTTCGGCGTCCCCGAAGCCTGGGCCGCCATCGGCAACGTGCTGGAATCCCAGCCCACGATGAAGTTCTGGGCAGGCAATCGCTTCTATCGCCGCCGCGACATCCACATCAACGACTTCTACTTCTACAACATGAGCGGGGGCGGGGGAGGCGTGGAGGATTTCCAGCTCCCCTTCGGCAAAGTCGCCTTTGCGTGGATCGGCAACGGCTCACAAAGCGATCTCTACACGGACATCCCCTCGCCGCCGACACCCGCCAACAAAGCCGGGTTCAGCAAAGGCAACTACGACCTTCGCTTCTACGACGTGCCGCTGCCGCTCGGCAAGGGCGAGTTCGGCTTCGTCTATGCCAACGTGGAAACCGGCCTGGACCAGCTTGGGAGGACCCTGCCGAGGACCGACGGCTTCGCGTTCACCTTCCTGCACCAGTCTGAGCCGCTGTTTGGCAACCAGGGCTTCAACATGCTGTCCCTCCAGATCGGGACCGGGCCGGCCAAGACCTTCACCTCCGGCTTTGAGACCTTCAATTACAACAACCGCGCCTACATCCGCCCCGACCCGGACAATTCCTGGCGTTTCCGGACAACAGAACACTTCGTGCTTCAACCCGGCGAGCATTTCTCCGTCGGGCCGGCGCTGGTCTATCAGCATACCGACTATGGCAACGGCTACGGCACCCAGGATTGGCTCTCGGCCGGCGTGCGGCCCATCTGGGAAATCAACAAGTACTTCAGCGTGGCCGGCGAGGCGGGCATTGACTACGTCGCCAACACCTTGCAGAGCAAGAGCGGCAGCCTCTGGAAACTGACCCTCGCCCCGCAGGTGGCACTCGGCAACCAGTTCTTCAGCCGCCCGGTCCTGCGCGTCTTCGTCACCTACGCGCAATGGAGCAACGCCTTTGTCGGTGAGGTCGGCGGCCAGGATTACCAGAACCTCAACAGCGGCCTCACCTACGGAATGCAGATGGAAGCCTGGTGGTGATGCGCACCGGAGTGCCCGGCGCGGGCGCAAACACGAATCCTGAGTCTCGAAGGCCGAACGAGCGCCTCGCCCCCCCCTTTCGGATTTCGGGTTTCGGGCTTCCTTCGGCCCTCGGATTTCGGGTTTCGGATTTAACCTCCCGCCGTTTGACATCCGCTTCCGGCCTCTGGCATGCTGGCGATGACTTACGACATGAAAACTCACCACTTCTCCCGCCGCGAATTCCTCAAGCGCTCCGGCCTCGCCGGCGCGGCGCTCGCGCTGCCGACGATTGTGCCCTCAACCGTATTCGGCGCGAACGCCCCCGGCAACCGCATCACGATGGGATTGATCGGCATGGGCCTGATGATGCGC
Organism: Verrucomicrobiota bacterium; assembly: GCA_026397855.1. GTDB lineage: Bacteria > Verrucomicrobiota > Verrucomicrobiia > Limisphaerales > UBA8199 > JAPLUA01. The sequence continues at coordinate 12,459 of JAPLUA010000576.1, forward strand.
TCGCACCACCCCATCATGCTCGGGCGCGACGAGGTGCAGGTGCTCGCGGTGTGCGACGTGGACCGGAGCCAGCGGGAGCGCGCCAAAGCCCAGACGGAGAAGGCTTACGGAGCCAAGCAGGGCATCGGCGCCTACAAAGGCTGCGACGCCTACAACGAATACGAGCGGGTTATCGAGCGCGATGACATTGACGCTGTCATGGTGATCACGCCCGACCATTGGCACGCAATGATCTCGCTCGCCGCCATGAAGCGCGGCAAGGATGTCTATGTGCAAAAGCCGATGACGCTCACCATTCGCGAGGGCCGGCTCATGAGCGACACCGCGAAACAAACGGGCGCCATCCTCCAGGTCGGCTCGCAGCAGCGGTCCGAGCGCGCCTTCCGCAAGGCCTGTGAGATCGTGCGCAACGGCTGGATCGGCAAGGTCCACACCATCTACACGCACCTGGGCGAATTCCCGGCGCCGCAGACGCTCCCCGGGGAACCCGTCCCGGACGGCCTGGACTACGACCGCTGGCTCGGGCCGACGCCGTGGTATCCGTATAACAGGAAGCGCATCGAGGGGAACTACGGCGGGGGCTGGCGCTGCTTCTGGGATTACGGCTCGCGCAAGAATGGCGACTGGGGCGCACACCATTTCGACATCATCCAATGGGCGCTCGGCATGGACGACTCCGGCCCGGTGGAGTTTCTCCCGAAAGGCTTCAAGGGCGCGGAGTATCAATCCCATGTCTATGCCGATGGCACGAAGGTCTGGAAGAATCATCCGGTGAAGGACAAGCAGATGATCCAGTTCATCGGGGACAAAGGCGAAGTCCTGGTCAGCCGCGGCGACCAGCTCGAGACCACGCCGGCGGGGCTAAAGGATCGCCCCCTCGCGCCGGGAGATATTCACCTCTACGAATCCCGTAACCACGAGGGCAACTGGATCGAGTGCATCCGGACCCGCAAGCAGCCGATCTGCCCCGCGGAAATCGGCCACCGCACCGCGACAGTCTGCCACCTCAACGGCATCGCCGAGCGGCTGAACCGCCCGATCAAGTGGGACCCGGCGAAGGAAGAGATTGTCGGGGATGCGGAGGCGAGCCGGTGGCTGGATCGGCCGCGGCGGACGCCGTATGTGATTTGATGCGTGATACGTGATGCGTGAGAAGGTTCTAATGATGAAAATGCCCTTTTTGGTGTTCCCTGTGAAAAGACAGTCCCTGGTTGCCCTGGTTGCCTGCCTGAGCTTCGCTTCAGCGGCCTTTGCCGGGGTTGAGCAGACGGTCAACGACCTGATCCCGAAGCTTGCCGCGGAGAAAGTCGAAGATCGTTACGCAGCGCAGATGGAGCTGCAAGGGATCGCACTCAATGCCGCCCGCCCCGATGCGGAAGTCGAGCGCGCCGAGGTGGCCAAAATCCTGGCGGCCAAGGCGACCGATGCCGCCGTGCCGCAACCGGCGCGAGTATGGATGGTGCGCCAGCTCGAATACACCGGCTCCGGCGAGTCGGTGGCGGCGCTGACGGCTTTGCTCGCCGGAGAGGATGCGGAGCTGAAGGAATGTGCGCGGCGGGCTCTCGAGAAGAACCCCGATCCGGGCGCCACCGTGAGCTTGCGCACCGCCCTGGAGAAAGGCGGGGAAACACCCTGGCGAATCGGGCTCATCCAGTCCCTCGGCGAGCGCGGCGATGCGAAATCCACCGCCATCATCGCGCCCTGCTTGAAGAGCAAGGAAACCGCACTGACCGCCGCCTCCGCTCTGGGAAAAATCGCCACGGATGATGCGGTGACGGCTTTGTGGGGGGCCTATGTCGAGGGAGTGCCAGGGGCGGCTGACGGCCTGGTAACGGCCGGTAATCGCCATCTCCTGGCCGGCAGGAAAGCCGCGGCGAAAGACCTGTTCGAGCGGATCTACCTCACCGGAGCCAAGGCATCGTCCAACCGCGCAACCCCGGCAGGCAAATCCCCGCCCGCATCGGTCCAGGTGCGCTCCGCCGCTCTGATCGGACGCGCTGCGGCTGAACCGAAGTCCGCCCGGACGTTTATTATCAGCGCCTTGGAAGGCGGCACTCCCGGCCTGTATTCCGCAGCAGTAACCGCCGCGACGGTTGCCTACGGCAAGCCGGGTGCGAGCGCCATGCTTGCGCCGATGATGGTAAGGCTGTCGCCCGCTGCCAAGAGTTGCGTGCTGCGGACGCTCGACAGAGCCGCCGAAAAGCGAATCATCGATGCCGCCAGCGACCCCGATCCAGCCGTGCAGTCCGATGCCATTGAACGACTGGGCCAGGTCGGAACCGCCGCCAGCATTCCCCTGCTCTTCCAGGTCGCCACGAATGGCGGCGTCAACTCCAAGGCAGCCGCCGCCGCCCTTGCCAGGGTTTCCGGGCCCGGCACAGACATTGCCATCTCCAGGCTGGCCGGCGAAGGTGACGTCAGATCCCGCACTGTTGCGATTCAGGCTTTGGCCCAGCGCAATGACCCGTCCGCTTCGCCGGCGCTGCTCAAGTATGCGGGGGAGTCCGATCCCGAGGTAAGCCGGGCCGCGTGCGCTGCCCTGGCAAAGCTGGGAACCGACAGCCAGTTGGACGGCCTGATCCAGCTGGTGCTGGCGGGGAAAACCCCGGGTGCCGCCGCCGCCTTGCAGACCGTCGCCAACCGCACCGCCGACAGGTCTGCTGCCGCGCAGAAGATCATCGCACAGACGCAATCCGCCGAACCGCGGCAGTTGGCCCCGCTCCTCGAAGTGCTCGCCCTGCTGGGTGGCAATGAAGCCCTTGCCGCGGTATCCAGCTTCGCCGGAAACATCAAGCCGGAAGTCAAGGATGCCGCGATTCGGACCCTGGCCAACTGGCCGGACTTCTCCGCTCACAAAGCCCTGCTGGTGATTGTTTCCGACCCGAACACCCAGCGAACCCACAGCGTGCTGGCCATTCAGGCCATTGCGCGGCTGGTGCAATCCTCGGAAAAAGAACCGGCGGCCAACCGGTTGGAGGCTGCCCAGGGAGCCATGAAAGCAGCCGGTCGGGACGAGGAGAAGAAGCTGCTGCTTTCAGCATTCGCCTCGGTCCCGGATGCCAAGGCGGCAGAGGCCATCAAGCCCTTCTTGAATAATCCCGGCCTGAAGAACGAGGCCGGACTGGCCGCAATGGCGCTGGCTGAGTCTCTGCCAAAAGGAAACCGGGCGCTTGCCCGGAGCCTGGCCCAGGCAGTCAAGGAAGCCGGCGTTTCCGCGGAGATTACCCAAAGAGCGGACGCCCTGCTGAATAAACGTTGAGCGACTTGCGCCTGGGACCGGTCAGTGTCCGACCAGGTGCCCGTAGTCCTCGTGGGTGCCGATCCAAACCCACTCTACCCCGCCTTTGATCGAGGCGGCTCCGCTCCGACCGGGGAAGATGGCGCGGACTGACGTCCGCGGCTACGAGGGCACGAGGGTGCGACAAATGTCCGCGCTCCAATTAGCGACGTTGATGTCGAGCCCTGCAGATCTACCCCTACACGCTGCTGCGCTTCGCTGGCTTTGCCTTTGCCTTTGGGGCCTGGGGCTTCGCCTTGGATCGGGGGGGCTTCGCGGTTTGGGCCGCGGCTTTCGCCTTCGGCGCGGTCTTTTCGTGGATCACCTGGCGCATCGCATCCAGCTTCTTGTCCACCTCATCCTTGGCCCGGCTGATGCCCTTCTGGCTCAAGTTGATCGCCTCAGCCAAAAGGGTGCATCCCTTCTGGATGCCGTTGGTGTAGGCGCCTTCCTTCAGTTCAACACCCTTGCCTTTGAGGAATCCGCTCAAGTGTTCGTAGAGTTCGTCTTTGTCTATTGGTTTCATAGCTTTTCCTGTCTGCCAGAGAACATCGCCTATCCCGGGCATCGGGGCAATTACATAACTGTGGCTGAATTGTAATTTGGTTGCGAACCACGGATGATCCCATCTAGGCTGGATGTTGTGCGTGATGCGTGATGCGTGATGCGTGACCTTTGATTAGTAGCGAACTATTATGAACCGAATCCGTTTTGCCGGCCTGATTGCCCTGGCCCTGATTGCCACCGTTCCCGCGCTTCGCGCGGAGGTTAAACCGAACAGCCTTTTCTCGGACGGCATGGTGCTACAGCGCGGTGTCAGCGTGCCCATCTGGGGCACGGCCAAGGACGGCGAGAAGGTCACTGTGAAGTTCCAGGGCCAGACGGTGGTGACGACGGCCCGGGATGGCCGGTGGATGGTGAGGCTCAAGCGCCTGAAGGCGGGCGGGCCATTCACGCTGAGCATCACCGGGGACAACAGCATCACCATCAACAGCGTCCTGGTCGGGGAGGTCTGGGTGTGCAGCGGGCAGTCGAACATGGCGTTTCAGCTCGCGCGCGCCGCGAACGCAAAGGAAGCCGTCGCCGCTGCCGGCGACCCCGAGCTCCGGCTCTTTACCGTGCCTCGCAGCGCGACGGACACACCCCAGGCCGATGCGCCCGGCGCCTGGAGCGAATCATCCCCGGAAACTGCCTCCAGCTTTTCCGCCGTGGCCTACTTCTTCGGTCGCGACCTGCGCCGCACCCTCAAGGTGCCGGTCGGCCTGATCAATTCCTCCGTGGGCGGGACGCCGGCCGAAGCCTGGACCTCCCACGCCACCCTCGAGAAGGATCCGGCGCTGAAAGCCGTCCTGGAACGTTATGCGGAAAGCCTGAAGAACTATGACCCGGCCGCGGCCGCCGCCAAGCGCAAGCAGGAGCTGGCCAGGCACAAGCAGGCCGTTGCCAAGGCAAAAG
>JAPLUA010000148.1:0-553 GCA_026397855.1 Verrucomicrobiota bacterium
ATGTGGGGACCCCTGGAATGTAACAAATCGCTCTAATGCCCGTTATCCGGTGTGACGTAGCACAGGCATTGGAGGGCCGATGGGGCTTGCGGTGGTCTTGTCAGGGTTTGCGTGCTATCAATAGGTCGCTTCTACGGAGCTGGCTGCCTCGGCCGTCCCGGAACGGAAGCCAAACCGTGTTCTGCCATGATTCTGTCGCCAGCCTATTTCCCAAGGCCGATCCTCACGACAAGTAACCCCATCAAATAACCAAGAGCACCCGCAGGGCACGAAAATGCCCAAAATATGCAACTTCCGCCTGAAGCGGCGACCCCCCCTCGTGCCAGACAGATGCTAGCCACGTACCAGTGGGTTACATCCTGCGCCGATTTCGGGTTTGCCCGGCCGTTCCCGTGGCCTCAGATTCACTGGCATGGTTGACCTTTACAGTATGCCCGGCATGGCCGCGGACTACGCAACGAGTGTTTTCTACTTGAAACTATGGCCATAGTGGATGACCATTTACAGATGAGCGCAAGCATTGCTGAGGCAAAACAACAGCTCTGTGAGATTA
>JAPLUA010000148.1:568-8346 GCA_026397855.1 Verrucomicrobiota bacterium
ACAAAGAACTCCCGTCCGGCCGCCAAAGTGGTTCCGGTCGAAAGGAGTTCCATCCGGCTGACTGCAGAGTGGCGGGAGCGACGGAAGGGAATCCGGTTGAACCGCCCAGGCTGGAAGCACACCACGATTGCCGCACTCATTGAGGACGGGAAGGAAAGACGGCCCACTGATTCTGAAGCTTAAGCGCGACAAGGTGGCGTTCAAACCTTAGCGCGTTGGCGAAAGGGGTGCTGTGAATAGCTTCGTGATGCCGGAGGAAAGCGGCGGTGCCGCGCAGCAGGCTGGCTCAAGCTCGCGACCCAATGCGAGTTTGCCCGGCCGCTCCCGTTGCCTCAGATTCACCGGCATGGTTGATCTTTACAGCATGCCCGGCATGGCCGCTGGCTACGCCACAGCCCGGCCGCCCGTGCATCCGGAAGTGATTGCCCTGGTGCGGGAAGACCTGCGGTTCACAACTCCCCTTGATCGCGGGCTGGACGTGGGCTGCGGCGCGGGCTTATCTACCAAAGCGCTGCAGTTGATCGCGCGAGATTGCGTGGGGATTGATCCGTCGGAAGCGATGATCAGGTGCTGTGGTGCGGTCGCGCCGGGCGCTTCCTTTAGGGTGGGCCGGGCTGAGTCGCTGCCCGTTCCCGCGCGCTCCATGGACATCATCACGGCCGCCGGCTCGCTCAATTACGCCGACCTGGGGCTGTTCTATGCAGAAGCGGCGCGTGTCCTCGCCGGTTCCGGGGTGGTTGTAGTCTATGACTTCTCGGCGGGCCGCAGTTTCCGCGGGTCGGGGGATCTGGACGGGTGGTTCGAAGAGTTCATGCATCGCTACCCGCCGCCGCCCAGCTTCGGTAACGAGGTCAACCCCGGCATCCTGCATGATTGCGGCCCCGGTCTCCGGCTGAGCCACCACCGGGAATTCGAGGTCGGCCTGGAGATGGCCCCGGCCGCCTATCTGAACTATGCCCTGACCGAGACCAATGTTGCCTACGCGGTGCAGAACGGAACGCCGCAAGCGGGAATCCGGTCCTGGTGCGAAGCAACCTTGGCACCGGTCTTCCGGGCCAGCCCACGGGAGGTGCTGTTTCGGGGCTATTTTGCGTGCCTGACCAGGAGCTGACCTTTGCCTCGCGGCTGCCAGCCGAGCCACTGATCCCGCCGGCCATCAGCCGCGGGCAACCTCGTGCAGCACCGTTCCACCGGGGCCGATCAACTGGACGTGCAGGGGCATCTGGCCCACGGCGTGCGTGGAGCAGCTCAGGCACGGATCGTAGCAGCGGATGCCGTGCTCGACACGGTTGAGCATGGGCTCGGGGATCTTGTCGCCGCGCACGTAATGCCGCGCGATCTGGGCGACGGTCTGGTTCATGGCCAGGTTGTTCTGGCCGGTGGCCACGATGAGGTTGACCTTCTTGAGCAGGCCGTCGCGGTCCACGGTGTAATCGTGGAAGAGCGTGCCGCGCGGGGCCTCGCTCACGCCCACGCCGCGCAGGCTGTTGATGCCGGCATCGGCGCGCAGGTCTTCGCTGAGCATGTCGGGGTCGTCCAGGTAGGCTTCGACCCGCTCAATGGAGGTGAGAATCTCGATGAGGCGCGCGTAATGGTAGTGGAAGGACGAGGTCACGGCGTTGCGTCCGCGCGTCAGCTTCTTGAACTTCTTCAGCTCCGCGTCCGCCTTGGGCGTGCCCATCTGCTCGGCGACATTGAGCCGGGCGAGCGGTCCCACGCGATACATGCCGTCAGGGAAGCCCAGGGGGCTGTAATACGGCGATTTGAGGTAGGAGGAGGCTTGCACCGATTCGCCGATATACTCGTAGTATTTCTGCGGATCGAGCTGGTCGGCGATGATGCTGCCGCTGCTGTCAGTGAACCGCAGCTTGCCGCCGTGATGTTCCCAGCCGCCGTCGGCATCCACGAGCCCCATGAAGAGGGAGGGGAAGTTGCCGAAGATCTCGACTTCCTTCTTGTGGGTCTCCAGCACCTTCTTGAAGAGATCGAAGGCGATCTTCGTTGTGGCGTAAGCCTCGGGAAGCCAGGCGCGAATGCGGTCGCGGCCCTCTTCGGTGAGGGCGCTGCGGACGCCGCCGGGGACGGCCCAGGCTGGATGAATCTTCTGTCCGCCGAGGATCTGAATGACCTCCTGGCCGAACTGGCGGAGCCGGATGCCGGCGCGGGCGAGGTCGGCATTCGAGGCGATCAGGCCGAACACGTTGCGCTTGGCCTGGGGCGTGTCCCAGCCGAGCAGAAAATCGGGCGCGCTCAGGTGGAAGAAGCTCAGGGCATGGCTCTGGATCATCTGGCCGAGATTCATCAGCCGGCGCAGCTTGTCGGCCGCGGGGGGGATGTTGACGGCCATGATGGCGTCGCCCGCCTTGGCCGCGGTCAGCAGGTGGCTGACGGGGCAGATGCCGCAGATGCGCGGGGTGATGCCGGGCATCTCGCTGAAGGGGCGGCCCTCGCAGAACTTCTCGAAGCCGCGGAACTCGACGACGTGGAACTCGGCGTCCGAGACGTTGCCGGCGTCGTCTATGAAAATGCTGATCTTGGCGTGGCCCTCGATGCGGGTCACGGGGTCAATGACGATACGTTGGGCCATAACTATCCGAATTTGAGCTGGTTGCCTTCGAGCCTGGGTTCGACGCCCTCGAGCACCTGCACAAGCAGGGCCTTAATGCGGTCGGCAGGCGGGGGGCAGCCGGGCAGGAAATGGTTTACATGCACGACTTCATGCACCGGCATCACCCGCGGCAGCAGCGCCGGCACGATGCCCGGCTCCCCGGGCAGGCTCGGGTTGTTCTGGGCGGACTCGATGTAGGCGCGCTGCAGGACGCTTTCGGCGTTGCCAAGGCCGAGCTGGTTGCGGATGGCCGGCACGTTGGCCGTCACGGCGCAGTCGCCGAACGACACGATCACCTTGGTCCGCTCGCGGATCTTGTGGAGCAATTCGAGGTTGTCCTCGTTGCAGATGGCGCCCTCGATGAGGCACAGGTCCACGTTCTCGGGGTATTCCTTTACGTCCATGACAGGGCTGTAAACCACATCGACCTTCGCGGTCAAATCAATCAGGAACTCGTCCAGGTCCATGAACGACATGTGGCAGCCCGCACAGCCGCCAAACCAGGCGGTGGCCAGGCGCAGGAGCGGCTTCGTATCGGCGGCCGGCTTTGTTTCCATTGCTTGCGTTGTTTGCATGTTAGTCTGGAGACAGGCGGAGCGCCTGTCCTACTCGGCGATCCATTGCTTTTTCTCGCGCGCGGTGACGATGAACTCCAGCTTGCCGCGGTCGCGCTCCATCTCGCCCACCGTCGAGCCTTTATTGAACAGGGCGCCGGTGGGGCAGGACATGACGCACTTGCCGCACTTGGTGCAGGTGTCGGAGGTTCCCCAGGGCTGGTTGAGGTCGCTGATGATCCGGGCCTTGGCGCCGCGGCCGGAAACGTTCTTGGTGCCCGCGCCCTCGATATGCCAGCAGACGCGCACGCAGCGGCTGCAGAGGATGCACCGGTTATGATCCATCCCGAAGAGCGGATGGGTGTCATCCACCTCCCATTTCGGGAAGCGGTAATCATAGCGGACGTGGTCCATGCCCTGGCTGTAGGCCAGCGTTTGCAGCTCGCAATGGCCGTTGGCCACGCATACCGCGCACACATGGTTCCGCTCGGCGAACAGCAGCTCCAGCGTCATCCGCCGGTACTTGCGCAGCCGCTCGGAGTTGGTCTGGACCTCCATGCCCTCGCGCACCTTCGTGGTGCAGGCGGGCAGCAGCTTGGGAATGCCGGCTACTTCCACCAGGCAGAGGCGGCAGGCACCCACATCATAGACGCCTTCCAGGTGGCAGAGCGTCGGGATCTTGATGCCGGCCTCGGCAGGATCGTCGCGCTCTCTTCGGCGCTGACGTGCTTTCCGTCAATCGTTAGAGTTTTAGCAGCTATACGTTAGGTCCGGGGTCGGGATCAGGCGGTCGGGGCCGGCTTTGGTTCGCCGTTGCCGTTGCCGTTGGGCCCGCCGTAAAGATCTTTCTTCAGGAGGTCCGTGTATTCCTGGCGGAAGAACCGTAGCGTGCTCATCACCGGGTTGGGCGCAGTCTGGCCCAGGCCGCACAGGCTGGTGCTCCGCACCATCTCACACAGTTCCTCGAGCTTTTGCAGGTCGCGGACGGTGGCCTGGCGCGCCAGGATCTTTGTCAGCATTCCGTGCATCTGCACCGTGCCGGCCCGGCACGGGATGCACTTGCCGCACGATTCGTCCATGCAGAACTCCATGAAGAACCGGGCGACATCCACCATGCGGGTGGTCTCGTCCATGACGATCATGCCGCCCGAGCCCATGATCGAGCCCAGCTTCATCAGCGAGTCGTAGTCCACCGGCGTGTCCAGCGCGTCGGCCGGGATGCAGCCGCCGGAGGGGCCGCCGGTCTGCACGGCCTTGATCCTGCCGCCGTCCGGCGCGCCGCCGCCCATGACCTCGACGATCTTCCGCAGGGAGGTGCCCATCGGCACCTCGATCAGGCCGGTGTTGGTGATCTTGCCGGCGAGCGCGAACACCTTGGTGCCCTTGCTCTTCTCGGTGCCGATTCCCGCAAACCAGTCCGCCCCCTTGCGAACGATCGGTGCCACGTTGGCGAAGGTCTCGACGTTGTTGATGAGCGTCGGGCAGGCCCACAGGCCGCTCTCCGCCGGGAAGGGCGGTCGGGGCCGGGGCGCGCCGCGCTTGCCCTCGACGGAGGCCATGAGGGCCGTCTCCTCGCCGCAGACGAACGCGCCCGCGCCGATGCGCAGGTCTATGTTGAAATTGAAAGGCGATTCGAAGATGCCGCTGCCCAGCAACCCCTGCTGCTTGGCCTGTTTGATGGCCGTCTGCAGGCGGCTGATCGCCAGCGGATACTCCGCGCGCACGTAAACGAAGCCCTGGGTCGCCCCCACCGCGTAAGCCGCGATGGCCATGCCCTCCAGCACGCTGTGCGGGTCGCTCTCCAGCACGCTGCGGTCCATGAATGCGCCGGGGTCGCCCTCGTCGGCGTTGCAGATGACGTATTTCTGCAGGCTGGGCGTCTTGGCGACCGTGGCCCACTTCAGGCCGGTGGGATAACCCGCGCCGCCGCGCCCGCGCAGCCCGCACTTGATCATCTCGTCCACGACATCCTTGGGAGTCATCTCGCGCAGCACATGGTGCAGCGCCTGGTAGCCCTCCGCCGCGATGTAGGACTCGATCCGCTCCGGGTCCACGATGCCGCTGTTGGCCAGGACGATGGAAAACTGCTCGGTGAAGAAGGGGTCCTTCGGGTCGCCGCACTGCACGGTCGTCTTGCCGCCCTTGAGGGTGCCGATGACCGAGGCCGCGTCGGCCGGGGTGACTCTCTGGTAAAGCGGGCCCTGGTTTCCAGTGGTGATCTCCACTGTCGCGCCCGGCTCGTTTGTATCCACCTGGACCAGCGGTCCCTGGCAGCACAGCTTCATGCAGCCGACCCCGCGCACCTCGACCTGGTCTTCCAGGCCCGCATCCTTGACCGCCTTCTCCAGGGCCTCCTTGACCCCCTTGGAGTCGGATGACATGCAGCCGGCCGCCATGCAGCAGCGGACCACGTGTTTCTTGCGCGCGGCGCGTTCCTTCTCCGCGATCTCGATCAGGTCGTCAATTACCATGGCCGATCCATCCTTTCACTTTTTCGAGCACCTGCTCGGGCGTCTGCCGCGGGGTGACCGCGCCATCGTAAACCACCGCCGGCGCGATCCCGCAGGCACCGATGCAGCGGGCCGTGAGCAACGAAAGCTCGCCGTCCGGCGTGGTCTCGCCCGCCTTGATCCGCGCCTTTTCCTCGACGGCAGCCAGCACCTTGTCCGCGCCCTTGACATAGCAGGCTGTGCCCATGCACACGACGCAGGTGTGCTTGCCGTTGGGTTTGAGGGTGAAGAAATGGTAGAAGGTGGCGACGCCGTACACGCGGCTGGCCGGCAGCTTGAGCCGGTAGGCAATGAACAGCAGCAGGTCGTCCTCCAGGAAGCCGAAAAGCTCCTGCGCCTTGTGCAGCACCTCGATCAGCGCGTCCTGCTTGAACTGATGCTTCTTCATGTGCGCTTCAAGTATCTTGAAGCGTTTGTCACCGCTGGCATGCTCCAATATCTTGGGCAGCCGGTTCTTCTTCTTGTTCGAAAGCGTTGCAATCATATCGCTCAACGGGACTGATGTGATGTCCCGCCCCCGCATTCAGGAGCAGAACCACTCATCAATTCCCAGGCGCAAGATTAGCACAGATCGTAAGTTGCGCTGTGCATAGATTGGCAATTGATGAACCTTTTTTGTGGTCCGCCGGACAGGAGCGGACGTGGATGCGGATGCGGGCCGGCCCCCCTGAACCTGCCATGGAGGGGGGACATAGGCGATGCCGGGCATGCGGCCGGTGCGCGAATCAGCGTGCGGCGGCAGCGCGCGTCCGCCGCGAGGCTCGCCGCAGCCAGTCGCTTCCCAATTCATGCAGCGTTTCCTCTTGCAGCACCTTCTCGATGAGGGGGAAGACGGCGCGTTCCTCGAGCCGGAAATGCTTGCGCGAGGCAACCAGCGCGGCCTTGAGCAGCCGCCGTGCCTCGGCGCAAGTCCTGGCCTCATGTACCTTCCGGAGCTGATCATCGACCTCATGATGATCCTGGTGCATGCGCTTGAGGTCCCCGTTATGCGCCAGCACATGATCCAGGGCCAGGTAGGCCAGATTAGTTTCTGTCTTGCCGTGCGACTCCAGCATGCCCTCCACCAGGGTGGCCATCGTTCTCACCTCCGCCAGCGTGGCCAGGCGAGGCAGCACCCGTTCGATCTGATCGAACACGATCAAAAAGGTGTTGTGCTCCGTGACCAGGGCTTCAGTGATTTTCATGCTGGGCACTACAGTAACCGAGCCGGGCCGAAGTTGCAAATTGCCATTGCATCCGCGCCGGGGCGCTATTCAGCCTGGCGGGCGCGACCAACTCGCAGTATCTCTACAACAGCAGGTGCCGTTTCACGGTTTACCACCCGGCGCCGGCCTGCAGGAAATCGAGATGGACGGGGGCCTCGGCGCGTTTGCCGGATGCCGATGTCAGGGTGATGGCCTGCGCGTTTCCGGCGGCTTCAATGGACGTCACCCGGTCAAAGCCGCGGGGAATTGCAGTCACGCCCATAATGTAGGGGATCGCCAGCGGCTTGCGCGGGTTGAGGGTGAGGTAGGTGGGAATCCCTTTGGCGGAGATGGGGTTGGGCCGGACGGACTCCGCGAGGCCCGAGTGAAAGCACGAGCAGACGTCTTCCAGGCCCATCACATTGACGTGCCGGCCGTTCCAGGGGGGATAGTGCCGCCCGCCGTTGGAGATCCAGAAGACGGTTTCGGGCAGGAGGCGCGGATCTTTCAGAGCGAACCAGGCGTAGCGCTGCTGCGGGAAGGCTACCGCCGTCCAGGCAAACGCCGCCTTGGGGTCGTTCACCACCATGACCAGGTCCTCGTAACCGCGTCGGGCCGGGTAGCAGGTCAGGTCGGCCAGGTCCCCGGTCCGCGTGGGAACCTGCGCGAGCGACTTGAACTCCGCCCCGGGCTTGAGATAGGAGTAGCCGCGGTTTTCGGGCAGCTCAAATGGCTGCGGGAACACCTGGCCATAGATGATGGGGCTGGTGGATAATAATCCGCTGCCCGCCGCATCGGGGAACTTGAGCATGGCATGATGCCCGGGATTCATGGGGCCGCTCATGCCCGTCATCACGTGCTGCGAATAGAGGATGTTCTGTCCGTCCACGAGCCAGATGCGCTTGTCCACCTGTCCCGGGCG
>JAPLUA010000330.1 GCA_026397855.1 Verrucomicrobiota bacterium
AGCTCAGCGGCGGTGATGCGAACCCGGCCCGGCCCGGGATCGAGCTCTTGAACCCCAGCCCGCGCATCATCGAGCTGCTCGATACCCTCGGGGTCCTGCACTTCTTCAGGATTGCCCAGGGCGCTTTCAGTCCGCCGGCCGATTCCCAGCCCGTAGAGTGCGCGCCCTCGATCCCCAGCCGGACCGAGCTGAACCTTACCAGCCTGGAAGCCCATCAGACGCTGATGGACGTCAACCCCGCAAACATCGCCAAGTTCAAGGATGTCGCGCAGTTCCTGGCCGAGGGGCTGAAGTGATGCGTGATGCGTGATGCGTGATTCGTGATTCGTGATTCGTGACGGGCCAGGTCACGTTTCACGCATCACGCATCACGCATCATTCCTCCCCCCCATACGGGGTAAACGTCCGCAAATTCCACTCCTCGACCAGTTCCCTGGGAATCTCGTTCAGGAACCGCGAGGGCTGCTGGAACATGTCCCCGCTGCCGCCGTAGCCGGCGCGCACCAGGGGATAGCTTAGGTAAAGTTCGTTTCGCGCGCGCGTGATGGCCACATACAGCAGCCGACGCTCTTCCTCCTCGCCCTCGGCTGATTCCAGCGACCGCTCGGACGGGAACAGCCCGTCGCACAGCATGATGACGAACACGACGTCGAACTCGAGGCCCTTGGCCTGGTGAATGGTTGAGAGCCTCAGCCGTTCGTCGTCCGCGCGACCTGACTGCTCGTCCTCGGTCTCAACGTTGGTGAGCAGCGCAAGCTGCGTCAGGAAATCCTCGACGGTGGGGAATTGCCGGGCAAAAACCGCCAACTGCTCCAGGTCCTCCAGCCGCGATCGGTAGTTCGCGTAGGTCTCCTCCAGGTAATCCTCGTAGCCGGCTTCAATGATCAGCCCGATCATGCTGGAGGCATTGCCCCGCACGTCCTTGGCCTCCAACTGCCCCATCGTCGCCACAAACTGCGCCCACGCCACTGCGGCCTTTTTGGGGACCGCTTTTGCGCAAGCCTGGAGCCGGACGGCAAGGGAGGGGGGATGCGTGATCCGTGATCCGTGATCCGTGACTGGTGACGGGTCGGCTGCGGCGGCTTCCGGCGCGGGTGCTGCTTCGGATTTCGGATTTCGGTCTTCCTTCGGATTTCGGCTTTCGGCTTTCGGATCTCCGTCCGCGAACGTCTTCCACAGCTTCTCCCCCCCCTTCCCCCCGATGCCTGGCAGCAATTGCGCCAGCCGCTTGAACGCCAGCTCATCAAGCGGATTGGTCACCAGCTTCAGCCAGGCCGTCACGTCCTTGATATGCGCCTGCTCGAAAAAGCGGATGCCGCTCGTGATGCTGAAGGGAATGTTCCGCTTCGTCAGTTCGAGCTGGAGTTCCAGGGCGTGGAAATGGGAGCGGTAGAGGACGGCCATTTTGTTCATGCTCTGCCCCTCCTCGCGCAGTTCCAGCACCCGCTGCCCCACAAACGCCGCTTGTTCGGCGGCGTCGTTGCAGGTGACGATCACCGGTTTTGACCCGGCCTTCCGCGCCGGCGCCAGTTGCTTGGCGAACTGGTTCACGTTGGCCGTGATCGCCGCGTTGGCGACCTGCAGGATCTCGGGCGTGCTGCGGTAGTTGGTCTCGATCTTGTAAACCTTCGCCGCCGGATACCGCTCGGGGAACTTGATGATGTTCTGGAAGTTGGCCCCGCGCCAGGCGTAGATGCTCTGGGCGTCATCGCCCACCACCATCACGTTCTGGTGCCGCGCCGCCAGCAGATCAATCAGGTCGCTCTGGAGCTTGTTGGTGTCCTGGTACTCGTCCACCAGGATGAACTGGAACCGCCGCTGGTAGGTTTCGCGCACATCCTCGTGGTCCCGCAGAAGCCTGAGCCACAGCACCAGCAGGTCGTCGAAGTCCATCCCGTTGGTGGCCCGCTTACGCTCCGCATAGCGTCGCTGGATGTCGGCGATGGGCTCCGCAAGCTGCTCTAAGTAGCCGTATTGGTGCTTCAGCAGCTCCGGAATGCTCCTGTGAGTGTTCACCGCCAGCGAGAACATGTCTCCCAGGACCTCCGCCTTCGGGAACCGGGTCGCCTTCACATCCACATCCGACTCCGCCACGCAGGTAGTGATCAGGTGCTTGGCGTCCTCGCGGTCGAGGATCGAGAAGTCCCGCTGGTAGCCGAGCAGCGGCGCGTTCTGGCGCAGCACCCGGCTG
>JAPLUA010000171.1 GCA_026397855.1 Verrucomicrobiota bacterium
GGACCGAATACCCCGGGCGCCTCGTCGGCGTGGGGTATTCCGATGTCGGAATCGCTTCAACCTGCAAGCATTTTCTGCCCTCGGAGGGCATCTGGTCAACGATGGCGCGAGCGAAGCCATGCCAACTGGTGGAGCCGGAGGCGGCAAGGTGATACGTGCCGCTAAAGGCGGCGGGGGTGCCGGAAGACACACATTGCTTCACCGCCATGGCGGTGGCCTCGGCGATCATCCGTGACCAGGTCGGGCAGCCCACCTGGTCGCCCACCACGCGCAGCTTCTCGCGTTCGCGCGCCAGGCGCATCATGGTCAGCATGAAGTTCTGCCCGCGCGCCCCGTAAACCCAGCAAAGCCGGAAGATCAGGTGCGCCCCGCCAACAGCCCGCACTGCCTCGTCGCCCGCCAGCTTGGTCCGGCCGTATGTTCCCAGCGGGTTCGGCGCATCCTCCTCGACGTAAGGCCCGGTCTTGGTGCCGTCGAAGACATAATCTGTCGAGTAGTGGACGAGGAGCGCCCCGCACTTGCGGGCCTCTTCGGCCAGGATTCCCGGGGCCACGCCATTGATCTTCATCGCCCGGTCAGCCTCGGACTCGGCCTTGTCCACGGCCGTGTAGGCCGCGGCGTTGATCACAACCTGCGGCCGGGCCTGGGCCATCTGCTGGCGGATCGAGTCGCCGCTGGTGAGGTCAATCTCCGGGAAGTCAACGCACACAACCTGCGCGACTGGGGCCAGCGTGCGCCGCAGTTCCCAGCCGACCTGGCCGATCCTGCCGATGAGCAATATGCGGGGGTGATCCATGCCTCTGCCTTTACGCGAAGAGACGCTCGGGCGGGGTCTCGCGCAGCCGCAATCCATTGGCATCCCGCTCGGAGAGGAGGGGATCCTTGAGGGGCCACTCGATGCCGATGTCGGGGTCATCCCAGCGGATAGCCATTTCGTCCTTCGGCGAGTAGAACTCCGTGCATTTGTATTGGAAGAGCGCCGTTTCGCTCAGCACCACGAAGCCATGCGCAAATCCGGGAGGGACATAGAACTGTCGTTTGTTGTCGGCTGAAAGCACCAGGCCGTAGCACTTGCCGAAGGTCGGGGAACTGCGGCGGATGTCCACCGCCACGTCAAAGACCTCGCCCATCAACACCTGGAGCAGCTTGCCTTGCGGTTGCGGGTTTTGAAAATGGAGCCCCCGCAAGGTGCCCCGGCGCGAGAGCGAAATGTTGTCCTGCACGAAGTCGGCATCGAGCCCGGCCTCGCGGTAGCGGTTCCGGTTCCACGACTCCAGGAAGAAGCCGCGCGCATCGCCAAACACCTTGGGCTCGATGACGAGCAATCCCTCCAACTGACAGCGCAGCACGTTCATCACGATTCAACTCGCCAGCCGCTTCGCCTCGGCGACCACCTCGCCCAGATATTCGTGATACTCGCACTTGGGCATCTTTGCGGTCAGCGCCTCAAGCTGTGCCAGGGACAGAAAACCGCGGCGGAAGGCGGCCTCCTCGGGGCAGCCGATTTTGATTCCAGCCCGCTTTTCGATGGTCTGCACGTAGGCAGAGGCCTCATGCAGGCTGCTGCTGGTGCCGGCATCCAGCCAGGCGAATCCGCGGCTGAGCCGGTGCACGCGCAGTTGGCCCCGGCGCATATACTCGACGTTCACGTCCGTGATCTCCAGTTCGCCCCGGGCCGACGGCTTGAGGTTCCTCGTGATGCTCACGACGTTGTTGTCATAGAGGTAGAGGCCCGGGACAGCGTAGTTGCTCTTGGGCTGGCTGGGCTTTTCCTCGATCGAGATGGCATGACCGCCGGCGTCGAACGCCACGACGCCGTAGCGCTCGGGGTCATTGACGTGGTAGCCGAAGATGGTCGCCCCGCCCTTGAACTCGGCAAACGCCCTATGAAAGCTGTCGCTGCCGTAAAACACGTTGTCGCCCAGGATGAGGGTCACGGCGTCATTGCCGATGAACGACTCGGCAATCAGGAATGCCTGGGCGATGCCCTGGGGCTTGGGCTGCTCCCGGTAGTCAATGGAAAGGCCCCACGCGCTGCCGTCGCCCAGCAACTGCTTGAAGCGGGGCAAATCGTGCGGGGTGGAAATCAGGCAGAACTCCCGCACACCCCCCTCGATGAGGGTCGTCAGCGGGTAATAGACCATCGGTTTGTCATAGACCGGCTGCAGCTGTTTGCTCGCCACCAGCGTGAGCGGAAACAGTCGTGAGCCAGCGCCACCGGCTAGAATGATGCCTTTCATTAGGATTGCATGTTAGGATAGGAGCGGCCAGACCGCAATTCAGAAACCCGGGGAAAGAAATGCGAAGGCGCCCGGATCAGCGCTGCCGGCCGCCCATGTAACCCAGGTATCCGATGAGCTGCTGCTTCATTCCCCTGCGGGACACGATGGCGTCAATCAGCCCGCGGTCGAGCAGGAACTCGGCGGTTTGGAATCCCGGCGGGAGTTCCGCCTGGGTCGTGTCCTTGATGACGCGAGGGCCGGCGAAACCGATCATCGCCCCGGGCTCCGCTATGATCAGGTCGCCCACGCTGGCAAAGCTCGCCATCACGCCCGCGGTCGTGGGGTCGGTAAGCACGCTGATGTAGGGCAGGCGCGCCTTGGCATGGTAGGCGAGCGCGGCGCAGGTCTTGGCCATCTGCATGAGGCTCAACATGCCCTCATACATGCGGGCGCCGCCGCTGCTTGAAACGATGATCAGAGGCAGCGTTTTCTCCGTCGCTTTCTCGATTAGCCGCGTCAGCTTCTCCCCGACCACCGACCCCATCGAGCCGCCAAGGAACTTGAAGTCCATGACCCCGAGCCCCACCCGGTGTTCCCCGATCTTGCCGATGCCGGTGATAACGGCGTCCTTGAGGCCGGTGGTTGCCAGGTTCTTCTCGAGCTTGGATTTATAGGACGCGGCCCCCGTGAAGTTCAGCACATCCACGCTTGTCATTTCGGCATCCATCTCCTCGAATGTGCAGGTCTCCACCATCGAGTGGATGCGCTCGCGGGCGCCGATGGGAAAGTGATGCTCGCAACGGCTGCAGACCTTCAGGTTCTCATCCAGCTCCTTGTCGAAAACCATCGTGCCGCACTTCGGGCACTTGGTCCACAGGCCCTCGGGAATCTCGCGCTTCCTGGACTTGGAGCCTGCCAGCTTGGGCTTTTTGACGAACGTGGTCTGGTGGCCCGCGGGGGGCGGCGTTACCGCCGGCTCCGCCGTTTCCAATCCGAGCGTCTTCCTGGTGAATGCAGTCGTGGCCATGGCTAAAAACGTTGCGCGTCCGGAGCTGCGGGGTGAGGGGCACCCGGCACCCCCACATCTTTGATTTGCATGGCAGAGTTCATTGTCAGATTAGCTGTTTATTATTCAGGTTCCGCGCGCCACTGTCCAGACGCAAACTTCGCCCGACGCGGCCGCGCGCAACGCCCTGGCGCAGGCGCTTGTCGTGGCGCCCGTCGTGAACACATCGTCGAGGACCACGATGCGCTCCCCGTTCAAATGGCACCCGGGGCGCAATGCAAAAGCATCGCGCATGTTCTCCTCGCGCTCATCCCGGGTCAGGATTGTCTGCGTGCGCGTGGGGCGGACGCGCCGCAACAGCCGCCCGTTGACCGGTATCCCCGTCGCCGCCGCCAGCCGGTGCGCCAGGCGTTCCGCCTGGTTGAACTCACGCTCGCGCTCCTTCGCGGGGTAGAGCGGGACCGGGACAATGAAGTCCCACTTCTCCCGGGCCAACTCCGGCTCAGCCCGCCCGATGAGCAGGTTCGCCAGGAATGGCTCGAACCACATCTGGCGATTGTATTTATAGCGATGCACCAAATCCAGCATCATCTCGCACGCCACCACCGCCGAGCGCGCCGTCGAGAAGTGCAGCTCGCTTTCCTTGCAATTGAAGCACTCAAAACGGCCGGTGATCGCCCCTTGATACGGGCGCCCGCATCTGTCGCAAAAAGGCCGCTCAATCAACTTCACCTTGCCCCTGCAACCCGCGCAGACATAGCCCTCTGCCGGTGTCGCACGCGACTGGCCGCAAAGTTGGCAAACCTCCGGATAGACCAAGGCCAGACCGGCATTCAGCCAGCCTCCAAGCGACTCCAGCACAGCGATCATCCTGAACACCATCAATGCAAATTCCACGGGCTTGTGCAAGCCCCATGAATCGTGACCTGGGCAGTTCGCATCCAGGCCTCCAGGGCGTCAGGCCTGGTCGAGGAGCAAGCGCTGGAACTCGGCCCTGACCGGGCCAATCTCCTGTTTGAACCGGTCGAATGAAGGCCGACACCTGGAGTGGAACAGATGGCTGGTGCCGTCTCGACGGTAGTCGGAAGAGCCGAAACCCGGGACCGGCATCCGGAGATCTGGGAACCGCC
>JAPLUA010000605.1 GCA_026397855.1 Verrucomicrobiota bacterium
CGCACCAGGCCCTGCGCGGCAATTGCGGCGGCGGACGAATCCACCGGCTCCCACGCGTTGAACGGATCGGCCGGCCGGTCGAGGTAACCCCCCATTTGGACCAGCCCCGGCGCTCCGGTGTCCCACATCGGAATGCCGTCGGCGCAGGAGTTGGCCAGGTAGAAATCGGCCGTGACCGTCGCGGCGCGCAGGAAGGCAGCCCGGATGCCGGCAGCGCCGGAAAGGGCCGCGCGGCGGGGAGGCTTTCCCTTGCGATCCGGATTATGAGCTGCAAGGCCGGCCGGAAGGGCGATGCGATTCAGCTCACGGTCGGGCCGGGTCCGGAGGAATTCCAGTTGCTCCGCGAAGCCAAGGACGGCCCACGCCAGGCCGCGCGTCCAGGTGCTGAAGGGGGAATACCCCTGCTGGGAGCTGGGACAACGGTAGCTCCCGTCGTTGAGGTTGAAGATGCACTCGTGGGCGGTTCGGCCGGCCAGGTCATAAGTATCACGGCCTTCGCCGTAAAACACGCTGTAGCAGGCCGTATTCGCGGCGTGCTCGACCAGCCGCCGGAGAAGGCAGATTCGCCGGTCCCGCTCACCCATCAGGACATGCCCGAGCTGGTGCGCCACGGCCAGCGAGCGCAGGGATCGCACCGTGTCCACGAAAAGCGAATGCGGGCCGTTGAAGGAATAGACATAGCCCGTTCCATCCGCGGTGGTGGTCCAGCGCGCGGCCTGCACGGCCCCGGACACCTTCAGCGCCAGCTCATAAAAATCCATCTCGCGGGCATCGAAAGGAATCCTCCCCTCGCGCATCAGCCGCCAGAGGTTCCCGTAGGTGGATACGTTGTTGAACCCATGATCGTGCACGCCGATATGCGAAACATGCGGCGCCATCCGCTCCACGGTTTGCTTGCGGCCGACCTCGAGGAACCGCGCGTCGCCCGTGGCATCGAACTGGAGCAGCGCCGAGCCGAATTGGAATCCCTGCGTCCACTCGGTCCACCCGCGCGAGGTGTATTTGCCCTCGATGGTAAAGACCGGCGCGCCCTCGGAGTAATTCCAGGCCTTCTCGAGGCTCAGGATCTTCCGCGCCGACAGCTCGAAGAGCCGTTCGACCTGCGGGAGGAGTTTGCGCGCGGTGAGGGAGTCGTTGATTCGAATAGCCATTAGAGTCTCCGGATATGAAAGCCGCCGTCCACGTTGATGACCTCGCCGGTACTGAACGGCAGCAGGTCCCGGGCGATGGCGGCGACGGCCCGGCCCACATCCTCGGGCGTGCCCCAGCGTTTAATCGGGGTCAGACCCTCGGCGATGAGCCGGTCGTATTTCTCTTTGACCGGGCCGGTCATGTCAGTGGCGATGATCCCGGGCCGGATTTCATAGACATTGATCCCGTGGTCGGCCAGGCGCGCCGCATAGAGCGGGGTCAGCATCGAAAGGGCAGCCTTAGCCACGCAGTAATCGCCCCGGTTTACCGAGGCGGTGTAGGCGCTGATGGATGTGATGGTGATGATCTTGGGGGCAAACGGGACAGGCGAAACCCCTGCCCTGCCCTGTTCGATCATCCACCGGGCTGCGAGCTGCGTCAGGAAGTAGGGCCCCTTGACATTGACGCTGATAAGGCGGTCAAAGCTCTCCTCGGTGGCCTCCAGGATATCGGCCCGCACCTCGGGAGCGATGCCGGCGTTGTTCACCAGCAAGTCCAGCCGCCCGAACTGCGCCCGGGCGAACTCGATCAGCTTCAGACGATCTGCGCTGATCCCGATGTTCGCGGGGCAAACCTCGGCCCGGATGGTCTTGCCGACCGCCCGCGCCGCAGCCAGGCAATCGGCGGAGGTGCGCTCAGCCGCGGGGAGATTGCTGGCGCAGTTAATGACGAGGTCGCAGCCGATCTTCGCCAGCTCCAGCGCAATCCCGCGCCCGATCCCGCGCGAAGCGCCGGTTATGAGGGAAACGCCATTCATACCCGCCAAGCATAATTGCGCGCGGGCGGAGCAAAAGACAAAACTTCAGGGAGACACGGGTGGACACGAATTAGGAAGAAACAGGGCAGGATGTGTGACTGCGGCTGTAGAACGTAAGCCGCACGCTCCACACGCTCCACGCCCAGCCCCCTCTCCAATCCGTGCAAATCAGTGTAGTCCGCGTCTCCCCTGAGACAAAAGGGTGGACACGAATTTCACGAATTGGCACGAATTAAGAATAAACAGGAGGGGGGATGCCTGCGGCTGTAATAGTGTAAGCCGCACGCTCTCCCCGTTCACCGCCCCGCCTCCTCTCCGATCCGTGCAAATCAGTGTAATCCGTGTCTCACGGAGAACCACTTACCTCTTTGCCATCGCCGCCTGCTTGGCCATCCGCTTCTCAACCCCGGCCCTGATGTTGGCAATCCCCTGGGCGCTCAGCTTGCGCTTCTTCTTCTTGGGTGCCGGTGCAGCCGAGGCTGCTGGCGCTGCGCCTCTAACCTTTGCCCACCTCACCTTTTGAGCGGCCCGGATTGCAGCTCTTCCTGCAGCGCTCATAGTGCCTTTCTTCTTGGGTTCTTCAGCGGGTTGGGCGGGGGCAGGAGCCGCGCCTCCCAACAGTTGGCTGAGTTCGTCTTGCAGCGATTGGATCCTCTCCTGGAGGTCCGCAGCTGCTCGTAATACCTTGGGCGTTAGCCCGATTATTGAGTTCATAATAGGACAACAGTATATGATGTGCGAAAGAAAGCAAACCGAAAAATAGCAACAGTAATAAGAGGGTGCGCAGGGGACCAGGGAGAGTGACAAAGTCTGCCTCAAGCCGGCGTGCCTGCATTCTGCCGGCTTAGCGCTCACGAATAGGACCAGCGAACCTGTGCGCAAGTCAGGCGTTCATGTCATTCCACTTCTTTGCTTTCTGACCGAAGATATAGAGACTGATCGCGGCGACCACACCGATGCAGGCGAACGGGATCCAGATATATTGCGGATGGTAAGTCTCCCACAGTGTCTGCGTCGCTGCCACGGGGTCGAGGCCGGTAACTTCCTGGAGTTTAGCCATCGCCCCGGTGCGCCGCACACCCAGGGTTGCCTCCAAAGTCCCTACGGAACCATCCCAGCCCTTACCCTGGCCGAAGGGCGTTTTCTCGGCCAGATACCGCAACGCCAGC
>JAPLUA010000021.1:0-735 GCA_026397855.1 Verrucomicrobiota bacterium
TTAAAGCCCGTATTCTTCATCCAACCCCCGCCGGTCCTGGTCGCTCCGGAAGGCTACCCCGATGGCATGAATCTCACCACGCTGGTGTTTGGTGATATTCCCATGACCTACCAGTGGCAACGCAGCCAGACCAACTTCAACGACGGGTGGCCAATCTACAACGTGAACTCACCCTCGCTCACCCTTTACTCGCGCGCAGAGGCCGCTGGCGAATACCGGTTGGTGGCCAGCAACGCCTTGGGCATGGCGACCAGCGCCGTCTGCACGGTCAGCGTGGTCCCGTCCAAGCCGTTCATCCGTCCCAGCGATCCGCCCGACACCGAAATCGCTTTGGGCGCGGATTACCCGCTTTGGCTCTCCGTCTTCGGCGACCAGCCACGCGGTTACCAATGGTTCAAGAATGGCGCGGCGATTCCCTCCGCGACTAGCCAGCACTACTACTTCTCGCCGGCTGCCCTTGCTGACACTGGCGGATACTGCGTGGTGGCGACCAACGTGCATGGCGCTTGCACCAGTCGGGTGGCCCAAATCACGGTCAGCGCCAATCTCCCGGCCATCTCCAAGTGGTATCCGTCCCCCGATGTCGTTGGAGCCCAGCCTGGCCAGTATGTGTCATTCTACGCTGAGGCCACCGGTCCACAGCCGCTGAGCTACAGTTGGCGAAAGGTGGGCGATGACGCTGAAGTGTCCCCTTATAACAATGTGTCGTTCACCGAAGTGGCTCCCACCAACACC
>JAPLUA010000021.1:753-21638 GCA_026397855.1 Verrucomicrobiota bacterium
GCCACCAACAATAACGGCGCGGTGACCAGCCGCGTCTCCGTGCTGGCGGTTTCACCGGTGACGCCGCTGGGCATAGCGCTGGACGCGCCGCAGCAGATCATTACGAACGAGTGGTTCTATAACCAGTGGGGGCCGGATGGGACTGCCACCAACGCGCACGACGGCTGGTGCGCCGCACGCACCCCGGAATTGGGGTGGGGGTGGGGTTCGGCACCCTTTAGCACTGTTGTCACCGGCCCGACGAACCTCTCCTTCTGGTGGCGCATCTCCGCCGCCGCAGATGTATATCTCGACATCGCAGTGGATGGCGCGGTGAGCAAAAGCATTTCCGGTGAAACCGACTGGCAGCAAGTGAGTCTCGCCTTGATGTCCGGGGAGCACACTTTGACCTGGACGTTCCGCAAGGACGCACCCGACGTCGCCGGTCAGGACGCGGCCTGGGTGGACCAACTGGTTGTCGGCACCATGGAGATGGAGGATTTCACCACGGCGGGTGACGCGCCAGCCTGGCACCTCCAGACCACGAACACCCATGACGGCGTGGACGCCTGGCAAAGCGGCCCCATCGGCGACGCCCAGACCAACTCGGTCGCGGCCAGCGTCGTCGGCCCGGGCACAGCGTCGTTCTGGTGGCAAGTTGACTCGGAGGAAGGCGGCGACTTCCTGGAGTTCTGGCTGGATGGCGTGCCGCAGGCCGGCATCTCCGGCGTCACCAACTGGCACCAGCGGACGTTCGTGCTTGGCCGAGGCTCCCACGAGCTGCGGTGGCTTTACGCAAAGAATGGCAGCGGTTCCGCGGGGGCCGACGCGGGCTGGGTGGATGAATTGCTCTTCACCCCATCCCCGCCCGTCTTCACTTTGGAGGAAGCGCTCAACGTCACGAACCTGACCTTCACCACCGGCGGTGATGCGCCGTGGTTCATCGAAACCACCAACCGGCACGACGGCGTCATGGCCTTGCAGAGCGGAGCGATCGGTGATAACCAAAAGAGCTGGCTGCGCACCACCGTGTCCGGCCCCGGCACGCTCACGTTCTGGTATGCATTCAGCACGGAGGTTGGCCATGACTGCTACCGCCCCCCTTGGTTCGCAGATTTTGATTACGGGTCCGGCGGGGCCTATTACCTCTGGTATCAACAAACCTTGAATGTATTGCCGGGTATCTGGACCCTGGAGTGGCGCTACGAGAAGGACGCAAGCGGCAGTGGCGGGTCCGATGCCGTCTGGGTAGATCAAGTGGTGTGGACCCCTTCCGAAGTGCCGCGGGTCAGCGTCGGCACGCAGTGGAAATACCCCGGCGAAAGCTGCGCCTTCACTGGCGCGGTCACAGGCAATGGGCCGCTCAGCTTCCAGTGGTATCGGGAGGGCGCACCAACGCCAACGACCTCGGCCACGCCTGGGTCTGGTCCGGTGGCGTGTTGACCGACCTGGGAGATGCCCTCGGCGGCGGTGACAGTCAAGCACATGCCATCAATGACCGGGGAGACATCGTGGGCACCGCCCGCGTGCCCGGCACGACAAACTACAATGCCATCCGCTGGCGGAAAGCCGGCGCGGGTTACGTGGTGGACGATCTAGGCCGCAACGGCTGGGCCTACGCCTTTGCCCCGGCCATCAACAACGCGGGCGATATCGTTTTCTCGATGAACGATGCTGGCAAGGGCGGCAACGGCAACCGGCGTGCCTTCCTCTGGCGGCAGGGCACGCTTCAGCCGTTGGGCGCCTTGAATCCGCCGTGGGCGGATGACATCGGCGATGCTTATGGCTGGGGTATCAACAGCCTGGGCATGATCGTCGGCAGCGCCAACGCGGCCCCGGCCGCCCCCGGACAGAATGCACTCAAACGCGGCTGGCTCTACAACGGGTCGTGGCGGCTCAACGCGCATGATGCCTATTCCATTGGCTCGCTGCCCGATGTCACGGGAACCATCGACTCCAGCGGCGTCTATGCCGTGAACGATTACGGCGATCTGGGCGGGCAGTACATTCACGCCATCTGGGGGGCCATGGGGTGTTTCGTCACCTCTGGCACCAACATCATCAAGGTGACCGATTGGAACTTTTACTGCCAGGGCTTGAACAATCATGGCGACATGCTCGCCAATGACTGGGACCAGCTTTTCCTCTTTTGCAGCACGAACCTGGCGGGGCCCGCGCGCCTGTCCGATGGACGGCCGGATTACTCCGACCATGCCTTGTTCAGCGTTGAGGACCTCGTGGCGGGTGGCCTGGGAACCTTCGCCAGTATCGGTCCAGCTAGCAGGAACTATAACCAGTTGAGCGAGGCGCGGGCGATCATAGGCAGCGGCACCACCACAAACGGAGCCAGCCACGCCTTCCTGGCCGAGCCGTTGCCGCGTCCTGGGAATTTCGCCCCCGTCGCTGTCGCGGACGCTGTCACCAACCTCGGCAGCACACTGGTGATCCCCATTGCCACGTTGCTGGCCAACGACACCGATGCCAACAGCGACCCGCTGGCCCTGCAGGTGACGGAAGCGTATTCGACGAACGGTGCCTCCATCCGGCGCAGCGGTGACACGCTCATCTACACGCCCACCAACACGATGGCGAGCGACGACGTTTTCGCTTATACCGTCATGGACTACCACGGAGGCAAGTCCACCACGAACGTGCGCGTGCTGAACCGGCCCAGCGGTCCCACGCCGCCACCGCAGAAGTTGCTATTCCTCCGCGACACCGGCTTCGAACCGCTGATCCGCTTCCACGCAACACCGGGTCAGACCGTGCGGATTCAGGCCGCCGACACCGTCACTGGTCCTTGGGCGACCATTGCCACGGTTGTTGCCGGTCCGGACGGCATGGTGGATACGGTTGACGCAGCAGCGCTGACGAGGCCGTATCGATTCTACCGCGCCGTGAGCCCATAAACCGCCGAGTCAATGCCGGGCTTCGGAACGGATTCCCACAGCAGGGGCGACTGACGAACCGCGTCATGCGCCATGGGGTTGACCGCAATGGCTGATTGGCGGGCTGCTCCTCATCCCAATCCGGAACCTCACTGGCACGGCGATCCGATGCCGTCGGTCAAACGCCGCTGAAGGCGCTGAACCCGCCGTCCACGGCGATGACCTGGCCGGTGACGAAGCCGGAGCCCGCATCGCTCAGGAGCCAGAGCATGGTGCCGACGAGGTCTTCCGGCTTGCCGAAATGCCCTTGCGGGGTGTGGGTGGTGATCGTGTTGCCACGGGGCGTCAACGAGCCGTCGGGCTGGGTAAGCAGGGCGCGGTTCTGGTCGGTCAGGAAGAAGCCGGGAGCCAGCGCGTTGACGCGCACGCCGGTCTTGGAGAAATGGACTGCGAGCCACTGCGTGAAATTGCTGACGCCGGCCTTGGCGGCGCTATAGGCCGGAATCTTCGTCAGGGGCTTGAAAGCGTTCATGGAGGAGACATTGATGATATTGCCGTGCCCCTTCTGCACCATGTCCTTGCTGAAGACCTGGGTCGGGAGGAATGTGCCGAGGAAATTCAGGTTGAACACGAACTGGATGCCCTCTACGGTAAGGTCGTAAAAGGTCACCACGCCCTCTTTCTTGGCGGTGAGATCCTCAAGGGAGAGGAACTCCTTTGATGTGGTGCCCTTGGGGTGATTGCCGCCCGCGCCGTTGATGAGGATATCCACCGGGCCCAAGGCCGCCTTGATCTGCTCATGGGCCTGTTCGATGCTCGCCTTGTCCAGCACATTGCAGGCGAACCCCTTGGCGACCCCACCTGCCTTAACGATCAGGTCAGCGGCCTTCTGGGCCATGTCCGGCTTGAGGTCGAGGATAGCGACTTTGGCGCCGCACTGGGCGAGGGCATCCGCCATCACGCTGCAGAGAATGCCGCCGCCACCGGTGACAACCGCCACCTGGTCCTTAAGGTTTACAAGAAATGGTATGGTCATAGTTATTGTTCTAAAGCCGTTGCCGGCCGCAGGCAACCTTTATGCCCGCCGCGCCGGCAGTGCGGATGCCAGAGTAATGGAAAGCGCGGAGGGCGCCAGATATTTCCCGGGCGTCGTAGCCGCCAACGTCCGTTGGCGCACTGCTCCTTCGCAGCATGGATCAGCGCCAACTGACTTTGGCGGCTACGATTTTTTGAATCCATCCTGCCGGCGCCAGGGAGCAAATTCCCCGCTGGCCAGCAAGGCCGGATTCCTCTAGTTTCATTGCCAATGACGAATTCCTTGCCGAAGCCGGATGTGATCATCACCCACGAGAGCGATCTCGATGGGCTGGTCGCCGGGGTATTGTTGCAGCGGCTCGCACGAAAGCTATTCAACACGGATATCCGGCTTGAGGCCTACCATTACAATAATTGGCGGCAGCGGGAACTGCGCGAGAAGAGCGGCTGGGTTACCGACCTGAACTTCGAGCCGCGAATGGACCGCGCCAACTGGGCCATCTTCGACCACCACGCCACCGAAGTGCCCCCCAAGAACGCGATGTTCTTCCACGACGTGCGCAAGTCCGCCAGCCTGATCTGCTACGAGCTCTGCCAGCAGCAGGGCCTGGGCACGCCGGCGCTGGACCGGCTCGTGCATCTGAGCAACGTCGCCGACCTGTTCCTCGAGGACGATCCGGACTTCATCCTCGCCAACGACTACGCAAACCTCGTCAAGAGCTACCAGTTCTGGAATCTCCACGCCCTGATCGGCGGCCAGATTGAGCAGCTTCTCAACAACCCGCTGCTGCGGGTCATGGAGGTCAAACGCAACATCGAGGATCCGCTCGGCTTTGCCTGGAGCCGGGAGAACATCGCCGAGATTTCCCCGCAGGTCGGCTTCGTGGACACGGTTATCGGTAACAACAACCTGATCGTCCACCAGCTTCTGGAAAAGCATGCGTCCCGGTTTCCCGTGCTGTTGACACTCTTCCGCCGCGCCAACGGGGTGATCATCGCAAGCCTGCGCAGCAGGAACGGCGAGGCGTTGAAGATCGCCGAGCGGCTCCAGGGCGGCGGCCATGCCAACGCCTGCGGTGCCACCCTGCCCCGCTCGGTGAAAACCATTCCCGATGCCCTCATCTACCTGCGCCAGACGCTCAATCCCAAGAAGGAGGAGGCGTTGAACAGCCTCGAAGACATTTTTGCCTCGCTCGATCTGCCCCAGAAATAGCCGGGCGGGCCCAGCGCTAGAGCAGGCGCAGCAGGAGGCTCATCAGGCCAATGCCGCCGAAGCCGATGCCGAAATAGGTGAGGACCAGGGTCTTGTGGTGCTTCAGTATCTCGCCAAAGACCGCATGCACGGCCAGGAAGAGAAAACCGCCGCCGACGTGGGCGACGGTGGCGTCGAGCCAGCAGCCGGAAATCTGGCGGAAGAACACCAGGCCGAACAAGCCGCCCAGCAGGGTGGTTGATTCCACGGCTGCGACACGAATCATGGTTTGGGTGCGATTGAAACCCGCCCCCAGGAGCAGGCCTCCCAGGGCCAGGCCCTCCGGGATTTTATGCACGCAGATGGCCAGGACTAGGGAGACATCGAGCGCGCGACCGCCGGCGCTATGCGATGTTTCCGCCTCGTGACCCGCCGCCAGGGCGAGCCCGTCGGCGATGCAATGAATCGCAAGGGCCAGGGTCATCGCGCCCGCAATCTCGCTGAAGCGATGGGTGGCGGCCTCGTCGAAATGGCTGGCGGCACAGGCCGGGCAGACATGATAGACATACCTGCTGACAAAGGCAAAAAGGGCGTAGCCCGACCCCGCCGCGAGCAGGACCCAATACCAAGGCAAGGCCTGGAAGCTCTCCGGAAGGATGGCAAAGACCGTGACGCCCAGGAGCGTGCCCGCCCCGAGGCTGATGAGCGCGCAAAGCCGCTGGTGCGAAGTGCCGAGCGTGGCGCCAAGCGCACCTCCGCCAACCGACAGGGCAAAGGCGAGCACTACGTAAAGAATGGACAGGCTTTCCATGATCGAATTGACTAAGAGTTGGACTTACCCGCCCGTGATTCAAGCCCAATCTTTGGCTCACCGGGCGGCTGCCAGTCCCGCAGGAAGAATCGAGGCAGCCAGTTCCGCAGGAACGACCTGTTCATGGCACGCAAACCCTGGCAAGACCACCGCAAGCCCCACCGGGGCTCCAATGCCTTTGTTACGTCACACCGGATAACGCGCATTAGAGCGATTTGTTACATTCCAGGGGTCCCCACATACCAGCTGACCCTTTCAAGGCCCTGTAGCGGGCTCCAGGCGTGTTCCCGGGGCATTCCAGGACCTCTCCCCCCCGTTTCAGTCCACGTAACCCTGTCCACCCGTGCTCCGCAGCGAATCCCCCCGGCTCCCTTCTGCCGCTTTGTTACGTTACAAATCCGGCCCAGTGGCATCGGAAGGGTGGCGCAAGCGTGATCCAACGGTGGTACTGCGGTATTGCCCCCGTAGCAATACCGGAACGTATTAGGCATTTATCCTGATATAATTTGAGATTTGTGCATTTTGTGGTTGATGTGTGGGTGGTTGTGTGGGATTATGGAGTGGGGATTGCGTAGGACGGAGCAGGGGGTCGCTGCGGGGCGCAATTCCTACGATATGTCGCCATCTTATGCCACTCGAACTTAGAAAACAACGGGACGGTCGGCCTCGCGATGCTTGGTACGCTCGCTACGAAATCGGCGGGAAACGGTTCGTTATCTGCCTCGGGGTCAAGGTGCAGGGGCTGCCGCCGGCTTCGCTGTCGCTCAAGGAACAGGGGGATACGGTTTTCGAGTGCTCGCGGGTGGCCGCTCAGGCGAAACTGAACCAAATCGTGGAGGAGGCGCGGTCGAAACGGGGGGCGACTCACCTGGTGGAACGACTCTACGAAATGAAGACGGGGGAGAAGGTGCGGTCGGTGAAGCTGGCGGATGTGCCGAAGGAGTGGGTCGGGCTGCCGCGCCGGCACAAGGCGTCGGACCATTACATGGGGCAGTCGAAGGTGATCCTGGGTCGGTTTGTGTCGTTCATGCGGGCACAGTATCCGAAGTGCGTGGAGCTGGCTGAGGTGACGCGGAGCATGGGGCGGGCATTCATGGAGGCGGAGGCGGGACGTGGCATCGCGGCCAGAACTTGGAATGGGATGCTGATGTTGCTGCGGTCGGCGTGCCGGGAGCTGCTGCCGGAGGGGGCGCTGAACCCGTTCGCCGGGTTGATCACGAAGGCGGGGGAGACGGTGTTCCGGAAACCGTTCACGCCGGAGGAGATGCGGACGATTCTGGAGGTGGCGAGGGAGGATGATTTTATCCGGCCGCTGATCGTGACGGGGATGTGCACGGCGTTGCGGCGGGGGGATTGCTGTTTGTTGAAGTGGCAGGACGTGGATCTGGCGCGGCGGTTCATCACGGTGAAGACGGCGAAGACGGGTCAGAGGGTGAGCATCCCGATCTTTCCGCTGTTGTACGATGAGCTTCAGGGAATAGCAGAGGGCAGAGCAGAGAGCAGAAAGCAGAAAGTAGAAAGGGACACCTCTCCCCGGCCCTCTCCCCTGGGCGGAGAGGGGGTGCTGGGGGCGGGAACTGTTGGGGACGGGGGCCGAGCGGATGGGGACACCTCTCCCCGGCCCTCTCCCCAAAACGGAGAGGGAGTGCTGAGGGCAGGAACTGTTGGGGACGGTGGCACCCGGGACAGGCAGGTTGGAGGCCTACCCTACAGTGAAGGAGGTTACGTTTTTCCTAAGCAGGCGGCGATGTATCTGAAGAACGCGGGGGGGATCACCTGGCGGGTGAAGCGGGTGCTAAGGATGGCGCTCGGGGGAAAAACAGAAAGTGGAGAGCAGAAAGCAGAAATGAAGCTGGCGGAGGTGCCGGTGGAGGAGGCGCGCCGGCGGGGGGTGGAGTTTATTGTGGGTGCGGTGGAGCCGGGGAGGAAGCATCGCATGCTGACGGTGTTCGAGGCGTATATGGCGGGGAAATCGGCCAGCGCGGCGGCGGCATGGGCGGGGTTGAGCAAGGGAGCGGGTTTGGCGTATCTGAATGAGATCGAGGGGGCGGTGGGGTGCCGGATCGTCCGCGGACGAGCTGGGGGTTGCAGTTTGTCGGCGGCGTTGCGGTCGGATGGCAGTCTGCTGCGAGTCATGCGCCCCGGCGGGGTGCGCAAGGCGAGCGTGCGGGATTTCCACAGCTTCCGGGTGACGTGGGTGACGCTGGCGCTGACGGCGGGGGTGCCGCTGGAGTTGGTGCAGAAGGTGACGGGGCACAAGACGACCGACATTGTGCTGAAGCATTACTTCCAGCCAGGGCGGGAGGACTTCCGCCAGGCGCTGCAATCGGTGATGCCGAAGCTGCTGACCGTTGGGAGTGAAAAACTGAAAGCTGAAACGCTGAAAACTGAAACGACGGTCAGCGCGGAGTCGGCGGGGAAGAATGCGAAGGAGGAGATGCGCGAGTTGATTGCTGTGGTGAGGCCAGTGGCGCTGCGCGAGCGGCTGCTGAAGGTTTGGGCGAAGCTGTGAGGCGGCGGTTGAGGGTTGAGGGGGCCGGGCGAAGGTCCCAGGTCGGCGGGTGGGGTCGGCGCCGTGCGCGGTCGGCCGGCCCGGCCCGAGGGCTAGAGGCTTAGCAGCTTGTACGGGGAGGGCAGCGGCTGGGAGGCCCGGAACTTGCAGCAAGGGAAGAGCGGGCACGAAACTCCACTCTCAAAGCAACTGGCAGCTTCCGAGCGGCAGTTGCGGCGCCGCTGGAGGTGACGGTGAGCTTCCCGTGTTTGACGCCTTTAGCGGCGATAAGCTCGTCCGCGATTCGCTTGATCGTGGCGGCTCCGCCGCGAACGACGAGGACCTCCAGGCAGTTGTTGTGGTCGAGGTGGACGTGGAGGGTGGAGATTATTACCTCGTGGTGGTCGTGCTGGATGTCGGTCAGCGTGGCCTGGACGTGCTGCTTGTGGTGGTCGTAAACGAGAGTGATGGTGCCGGCGATTTCCTGGTTGCCGAGGTTCTGGCGATGCTCGACGAGGCCGGCGCGGATCATGTCGGACACAGCCAGGGAGCGGTTGTCGTAGCCCTTCTCGTTGGTCATCTGGTCAAGCTGCTTGGCCAGGTCGCGGGGAACGGACACGGTAAAGCGGACAACGCCGTCAGTTTTGTTGCTTTTCACGCGGGGGACGGTAGCAAAGGCTCGGGGGGCGTCAATAGATGGTCGGCCGGCCGGCAGGGCATCCGCAATTCGCGCCGCATCATCGGCCTTAAAGGGTGGCGTCGCAACAAAGGCATTGCGGCGGTGGCACAGAATCGCCCACCCGGTGAAGAAACTGCAAGTCGCTTGCAGATATCGCGGTTGGCGGTGAGCATGGTTTATGCTAAGAGTAGGTTGAGAGCATGCGAACGAAGAGCACGCAAGCGGTGCCAGCGAGCGCCGCCCACCGCAGATGGTGGGCCGGTACTCTGTTGCTCGGCGTGTTCCTTTTTGGTCTGGCGCTGACCTATTCCGAGTCACTGCACCAGCGGGTGCATGCCGACGCCGGTAAACCAGGCCACCAGTGCTTAGTCACCCTCCTGGCGGCTGGCCAGATTGACGCCGTCCCGGCGGCCATCAGCATCCAGCCAACGCCATGTGCCGTCTCCCTTTTCGCGTGGCCGGACACTCCGGTCTTTCGATCTCCCGCCTACTCCCTCCCCCTTGGCCGGGGTCCCCCGGCCCGCCTCGGCTAATTCCGATTTGGCCTTTGCACGAGCGGCGCCTGCGGGTTTGATGCCCGCCCACCCTCGGCGAAAAGGACACCCCTTAGTCTCCAGCTGGTTTTCCCGCCGCCCCGATCCACCACTGGTGTGGATTCAAGAGCGGGATTGAGATTCTATGAAAAGCAGCCGGACATTGAACTGGCGAGGCGGATTTACGTTGATCGAGTTGCTGGTGGTGATTGCTATCATCGCCATTCTGGCAGCGCTGTTGCTCCCCGCGCTGGCGCGCGCAAAGGAGAAGGGCCGGCAGGCTGCCTGCATGAGCAACGCACGTCAGATTGGCCTGGCCATGAGCATGTATGCCGAAGACAACGGTGGCTGGCTCCCGACCACCACCCACGGCGCCGGCACGAACGCCTCGTGGATTTTCCAACTCTCCAGCCAACTGGCCAACGTGGACCGCATCCGCCTTTGCCCCTCCGATCCCAAACGCGATCTGCGACTGACCGCTCATGCGGCGAGTTACACGCTGAACGAATATACGTCGGTGGATCTCACCGATCCGTTCGGGCGGGCGCTGGAGTCGTTTCGCAAACTGGATACCCTGCGCAATCCGTCTCTCACGATCACCACGTTCGAAATCTCCGACGCTGTCGGGGTAAACGTGATGAACGACCATACACATTCCCGCCAATGGCTGCTGGGCTGGAGCGCCGTTACGGCGGACATCCAGCCCACGCGCCACGGTTCTTCGGCCAACTACCTTTTTGCCGATGGGCATGTGGAAAACCTCACCGCGGCGAGACTCAAGGCGCGCATCGCTGCCGGTGACAACTTTGCCAAGCCGCCCCAGTAGTGGCCCTTTCGCGCATGTAATTAAGCTCCGTCAACTCCGAAATGAAGAAACAGACTACAAGAGAAAAACGTAACGTATGAAAAAGCAAAACAATCGGACCATCGGTCACATCTGTCAGCTTGGGCTGGCGGCGCTGTTGACCACGGGCCTGGCGTCCCAGGCGCAAACCACTCTTTGGGAGGGTCACACGGACGTCGGCGTCGTATATGAACTTGGCGCGTGGAACCTCCATATCGGGCAGCACGAGTCGACACCGCCCATGGAATACGCGCCCAACGAGGCCATTCTCGGGGTGGATATTGTTGGCGCCCGCAGCACGGTCCCAGCCAACCCGCAGTTCAGCTTCCTCGGGACCGCGGGCAGTTCCGTCTGGGTTTTGCCGCAGGTGCAGGACCCGGCCCTCCTGTTTCTCGGCTTCGGGACGGAGGAACTGGCATCCGGCGTGTTCGTCAACGACGAGGTGACGCTGAGCCTGCAGGGCGTCAGGGCACCTGGCCAGTTCTCCGTGTATGAGGTCGGCATGTTCGGCAGCCCGACCGTATTGATGAACTCTGGCGACGGCACCACGGCCGCCGATTCAATACGGCTGACCGCAGGGGGCCATCGCCATGTGAACTGGGCCTTCAGCACGCCCGGCACCTACGAGGTGGACTTCGAGGCGGCAGGCACGCTGGTGGACGGCAGCGTTTTCAGCGCGAGTGGTCCAATCACCTACACCTTCTCGGTGGCGGCGGTGCCGGAACCGAGCGCTCTCTCACTACTTCTCCTGGGCGGCGCTGGGATGCTGGCCTTTGCGCGCCGCACCAACTTCCGCAATTAGGGACGATTAACGCGGCGGTCCGTGCTGTCGGCACCGGATCGCCGCACTTTTCCTGAACATCATGAAACAGCTCTTTTTCACCGTTGTGATCGCACTGGCGCTTGCGACCGCGCCCCGCGCTTCCGCCCAGTGCTTCCAGTTCACCCAGGAGCACGTGGACCTGCTCAGCGTGATCTGGAACAGCACCAGCAACCAAGTCAGCCTCATGGCTTCCGACGACACGCACGGACTGCTCTACGCCAGCAACCAGTGCGTCGTCATCTGCCCGGAGAGCATGAAGTTCACGCTGCCGCCAGGCACCCCACTCGGCAACGAGGGCGACCCGCTGTGGATTCTCCCCCAGAGCCCCTACACCGGAGTGCCCTACGTCGGCGTTTCCGCCGAGCAAGTCCCCTCCGGCGTGTTCAACGATCCGCTCACCCTGAAGCTCACGCGCCTGGAAGGCCCGGGCCACTTTATCCTCTGGCAGGCGGGTTCGTTCGGCGGCTTCGATGTGAAGATGGACACGCGCGATGGCATCGGGAGCAACGAGTCCATCACCCTGCCCGTCGGCGGACACGCCCATTACAACTGGGGCTTTACCACCAGCGGCGTTTACCGCGCTTACTTCCAAGCCTCCGGGGTGCTCCTCGGCCAAAGCACCCCTGCCGTGTCGCCCGAGACCCCGTTCACGTTCCATATCCTGCCGCTGCGGCCGTTCGAGACCTGGACCGCCACCAACTGGCCTTGCGAATGCGCGACGAACATCATTGCGACCGGAGCCGACCCCGACGCCGACGGAACGGCCAACCTCCTGGAATACGCCTTCGGGACGAACCCACACATCGCGCTGCGCACCAACCTGCCCGCGTTTAGCTTCGTTATGGATCACGGGACCAACTATGGCGCGCTGAGCTACACTTGGGACACCAACGCTACGGACTTGATATTGAGCACGGTAGCAGCAAGCACCCTGGCAGCCTCCGGAACCTGGCAGCCGATAACAAATGTCCACAGCTCAGTGTCCAACGGCCCCACCACGCAACGCATCACGGTCCGCGACAACACTCCCGCGAGTGCCGCCAGCGCCCGGTTTTACGAGCTCCGGGTGAGGCTCCAACAGCCTTGAATGCTGCTGACCAACGCCTGGCCTGGGCCGTGGCGGCCTGCCGTGCCGCGCAGATGCGGCTCACGCCGCTGCGCCAGGCCATGCTTGCCTTCCTCGCCGCACAACGCATGCCCGTGAGCCTGGAAATGATTGCCCAGGCTGACGGCATTCGCGGGCAGTGCGACGCCACGACGGTGTATCGCACCCAGGCGCTGTTCAAAGCGGCCGACATCGTGCGACAGGTTGGCACGCCGGGAAAGGTCAGCTTGTTCTTGCTGAATGTGCCGGGCGAGAGCGGCCAGTTTCTCGTCTGCCGGCGTTGCGGCTGCATCAAGGAACTGGCGTTGCCCGGTCAAACGCTCGAATCGGTGCGAAGAGCTGTCGTGGCCCAGGGTTTTTCTCCGTCGGGGCAAGACTGCGAAGTCTATGGTGTTTGCCCGACGTGCAGTGCTGGCAGCCAGAGTCAGGCACCATCGTCAAAACTCCTGCGCTGAAGCCAACAAACTTTGGAAGATCCTCGGATCTTCCAGGCTCAAGGTGGGCTGCTGCACTTGTTGGAGCCGGCTGCATGACGGCAGGGAATGCCATCGCGGCTGGCTGAGCTGAGCGGCGATAGAGGGTCAGGGGCTCTTGAATTGGAGTCCGTCGCGGTCAGCGAAGCGGACGATGACGCCGCCCTGGCCGGTGCGGTGGTACCAGCTCTGGCGGGACATGGGGGCGTGTTCGTCGTTCGACTGGGGGCTGTCGGGTTTCGGTCCCATGCTCCAGATGACCCAGCGGACGGGGGAGTCTTTGGGGCTGGAGTAGTATTGGCCGTTGGTGCTGGCGCAGTTGGGCAGGTCGTTGGGCACCCAGAGCTGGGAGTTGCCGCCGGGGGCGTTGTTGAGGATCTGCGGGCCGGGGGCGGCGTATTTGTAGGTGTGGTTCGGGTTGAAGACGTCTTCCATGTTGGCGGCCATGCCGGGCTTGCTGCCGGTGCCCAGGTAGTGCTGCTCGGCGAGTTCGACGGGGAACTGGCACCAGTGGGTGGCCATGTCGGTGTTGCAGTTGACGCGGACGGGCGGGAGCTTGGCGGCGTTGTCCTCAGAGTACATTTCGAGCGCCAGTCCCACGCCGTTGAGTTCGACGACGGCCCGGGTGACCTTGGCTTTTTCTTTGGCGCGGGAGAGGGCCGGCAGGAGGAGGGCGGCGAGGATGGTAATGATAGCGATGACGACCAGCAGCTCGATGAGGGTGAAGGCGGTTGGTGCATAGCCGATCGCAGATAGCCGATAGCCGAGCCGAGGGCGCGGGGTTGGTCTTGGAGCGGCGTGGCTCATGGCCGTGGGATTACTGGATGCGCTGAAGGCGGTAGAAGCGGGTTTGGGCGTCGGCTGGGTCGAGGATGACCGTCCAGCGGCCGTTGATTAGCGCGGGCACGTTCGTTGCGGGCTGCCAGGGGCCTGGGGCGCCTACGGTGTTGGTGTATCGAAGCTGGTAGTTGGCGAGAGCGCCGGGCCAGGTGATGACCGGTTTCGTGGCGATGGCGAGCACGGCGGGGGCGGAGGGGGCGACTTCCTGGATGAAGAGTTCGTAGCCGAAGGTGCCGTCCGTGCCGGAACCGGACTCCTGGAGGAAGATGCCAGTGGCGTCGAAGCGGTTGGTCGGCGCGGGGCCGAGGTCGTAGAGGGGATGGACCAGCGGGAATTGCCGGCCTTCGCCGTCGGCGGCGGTGCAGTAGCGGGCGGACCAATCGGACTTGGTATTCCAGCCGTTGGTGGTGACGAGGGTCAGGCCGTTGATGCGGACGCGCATTCCCTGCCAGTGCTCGCCGCCGGTGGCGCGGGTGGGGTCGAAAATATCGTAGTGGCCGGTGGGGCTGAGGTTGGTGCTGATGACGGAGGCGAGCGAGAGGGCCTCCGGGGCTGGCAGGCCGTAGTTGGAGGAAACGAGCGAGACGGTGAAGTCGAGGGCGGGGTCAATGCTGTGCTCTTCGTTGATGTTCTGCATGCCGCCGTAAAAGAGGGAGCCGTTGGCGATGACGGTGACCAGGTCGCCCTTGCGGAAGGCGCGGTCGGTGGCGGGGTCATGGCTGACGCGGGCGACTTCGGTGGACCAGGTGGCGTTGTCGTAGCTGAAGGCGCTGTTGTGAAGCCAGGGGAGGTTGCCGTAGTTCTGGCCCATCCAGCATTCGACGCCGCCACGGTCGCCGGGCAGGACGGCCTGGACGAAGATTTGCCATTGGCCGCCGAGCTGGTAGATACCCGCGCCACTGTTCCACGGGATGAAGTTGGGGGTGGAGTCGAGCATTTCGCCGGGGTCATTCAGAATGACGCCGGTGACGGCGAGGGGGTAGGAGCCAGCCCAGGTGCTGAAGCCGTTGGTGTCCACGGCTTCGAGGTTCTGGAAGGTTTCGGCGCGAGTGGAACCGGCGGCCAGGAGCGCGGTGAGAGCAATGGCGGCAAGGGTCAGTTTTGTGGTTGTTCGGTTCATGTTCATCTATTCAATCGGCGCCGGAACAGAGGGCAGGCTTGACGCGGCTGTCCGTTAATGTTACGAACGCGTAGATATTTCATACTGCAATGGCAGTATTACGCAACAACTAAATCGTATGAATTGGAGAAAAGCAGCGGCCTGGATGCTGGCCGGGTTATTGGCACTGGTCCCGACGGGAGCGCGGGCGCACACCGGGCCAGCGGTGCTGGTGGACACGGACATGGCGGCGGACGATGCGCGGGCCCTGGCGCTGTTGTTGAACTGCCCATACGTGAACGTGCTGGCGGTGGTCACCAGCGATGGGGCGAGCCCGCCGGACGTGGGGGCGACGAACGTCTGCCGGATGCTGGGGTTTCTGAAACTGGACGGGGTGGCGGTGGGCATGGGGCGGTCGCTGGGGGCGCGGGCACCGGCATTCCGGACGAACGCGACGGGCCTGGACTGGGCGCAGTTGGGTGAGGCGGTGGTGCCCGTGGGCGGGATTCTGGACGCTGGCCTTCTGATCCGGCTCGCCGCGGAGAGCAACCCCTCCAACCTGGTGTATGTGTGCCTGGGGCCGTTGACGAACTTGAAGGACGCGCTGGAGCAAAGACCCGAGCTGGCGAAGATGATCGGCCGGGTGTTGTGGTATGGCACGCCGCCGAACGCGGCGCGGGCGACGTGGAATGCGGCGCGCGACGAAGCGGCTCTGAAGAAGATCGCGGCCGCGGGCTTGACGGTGGAGGCGATTCACTGGCCGGCGGAGGCGGCGGCGCCGGTGTTGGACGACGCGCTTCTGGATGAGATTGCGAAGCTGGACTCTCCGGCGGCGGAGCTGGTGGTGCGGCTGCACAGCAGCGGACGCGGCGCGGAACTGGTGCGGGCAAAGCATCTGCGGTTATGGGACGACCTGGTGGCACTGCGGTTTCTGGATGGGTCGCTGGGGAGGCTGTCGCCGGTGGCGGGCCAGCCCGGGTGGTCGGATCTGACTGCGGTGGATCCCGCCGCGGTGCGTCGCGCCTTCTACGCCAAGCTGCGGTTGTTTCCTCCGCGCGGCACTGTGATCATGGCGGACTTTCCTACGAATGCGACGCAGTTGCTGCCGGATGTAAGAGAGTTAGCGGCGCAGATCATCTCACGTTATGGCGTGGAGGAGTGGAAGGCGGCGGTGCTGACGAGCGAGCTGCACCGGCACCTGGGGACTTACTCGATTGTAGGGGCGAAGATGGGGCTGCGGGCGCGGGAGCGGTTCAACGTGGCGCTGGATGAGCTGCGGGTGGAGAGCCACGCGGGATTGAAGCCGCCGCTAAGCTGCGTCAACGACGGCCTGCAGGTGGCGACGGGCGCGAGCCTGGGCCGGGGAACGATCGCGGTGGCGACGAACGGGCCGCCGGCGTGCGAGGCGGTGTTCCGCTACGGCGAAGGGCGGTTGCGGCTGCGGTTGAAGCCGGAGTTTGCCAAGCAGATCGCGGCGGACATGGTGGCGCTGGAGAAACGCCACGGGGGGACGACGCCCGAATATTTTCAGGCCGTGCGGGGTGTGTCGCTCAAGCACTGGCTGAATTTCGATCGGACGACGATGTTCGAGGAGACGATGGAGAGCGTGTTTGCGGCGCAAATGGTGAACTTTCCGGTTGCGGGCGGCACGTCCGGGCATCTGCTCGGCGGCGTGTTGGTGGCGGCCTTGCTTGGGCCAGCGGCCGGGGTGGTGGTGCTGACGACGGTGCTGATCGTGCAATGCTTTCTCTTCGGCGACGGCGGCGTGACGGCTCTGGGAGCGAACGTGTTCAATATGGCCCTGGTGGGCACGGTGGGCGGCTGGGCGATTTATAGGACGGTGAGCCGCTGCCTACCGGGTGTGCGCGGCCGAGTCGCCGCGGTGGCGTTTGCCGGCTGGTGCTCGACGGTGCTGGCTTCGCTGGCCTGCGCGGGCCAACTGGCGTGGTCCGGCACGGTCCAGTGGTCAGTGGGGTTCACCGCGATGACCGGCATCCACATGCTCATTGGTTTGGGGGAAGGGCTGATCAGTGCGCTCGCGTTCCTGGCCATTGCGCGGACGCGGCCCGAGTTGGTTGCCAGCCCCAACCAGAGCCCTGTCTCCTCGCGAATCGGCGGGGTGGTCGGCTTCGGGTTGGTGGTGAGCCTGGGCCTGGCGGTGTTTGTGGCGCCGTTTGCGTGTCCGTGGCCGGACGGCCTGGAAAGGGTGGCGGCGAAGCTGGGGTTTGAGCACAAGGCGGGCGGGGTGAGGCTGCCGGCACCGCTGAGAGAGTGCGCGCTGCCCGGGTGCAATTCGCCTGCCGTTGCAACGGCCGTTGC
Source organism: Verrucomicrobiota bacterium (assembly GCA_026397855.1). Classification (GTDB taxonomy): domain Bacteria; phylum Verrucomicrobiota; class Verrucomicrobiia; order Limisphaerales; family UBA8199; genus JAPLUA01. Next base: position 17,865 of record JAPLUA010000021.1, read on the forward strand.
CGGCGCCGCAGGCGCGCTGGTGGTGTTTGGTCTCGCGCTATTGCTGAGCCGCGCGCTCGTGCCCAAGCCCACTGGCGGTGATCAGTGATCAGCAAACGATAACCAGAGCGTTTACACTTGGTCGAGCCGGCTGAGCGCGCTGGGCGGGGCTGACTCACCGGTAAGCAGCGGCGAGCAGGTGTTGCCGAACTACCGTGTGCGAGCGGCGGTGGCCTGGCGGGTTTGAGGGATCAGAAGGCGCCGTGCGGGGTGGGCCTGCCCGGCCAGGGCTAGAGGCGTGCCAACATACGCAGCAGGGACGCGGGGTAGCGCCGCCGAGACACCGGGACCACCGTCGGCAGGACGGCGGAATTTCACTCTAAAAGCAACTGGACGCGTCCTGTTGCTTGCCTGGCTGCCGACGGGAGTGCCGGCGGGAGTGCTTGCGGCTGCTGGTGCGACTCGGATATGCTGGCGGCGGTAACAGATCGAACGAACAAAGAACAAATCTTAATCAACATCAATTCTGCGTAGCTTCGGCTACGGGCTGGTCCGAAAACCGCTAATTTTCCAAGCCCGTTTACACGAACCGACCGAGCAGCGCCCCATCGGGCGCGGCTTGGCGTGTCTCGTGTAAAAGGCGCTTAGCGGTGCCTCGGACCAGGGCGCGTTAGGTTCGCGCCCATTCTTTTGGAGATTTCCCGTGGTTGACAGTTGCGCGGGGCGACTGACACACCATGGCTACGGGCGACGATACCAAGCTGCCGCTGACTTCCCGAAATGTTCACGAGGAGCGGCTGGCGCGATTCCGCGAACTCTTTCCCGAAGCGTTCAGTGAGGGGAAAACCGATCTCAACAGGCTGACCCAACTGCTCGGCGACGCGGCCACCGATGCGCCGGAACGCTACGGGCTTTCATGGGCGGGCAAGTCGGAGGCGATCCGTGCCATTCAGATCACCAGTCCGGGCACGCTGCTGCCGGCGCGCGGCGAGTCAGTGGACTTTGACGCCACGGAGAATCTGATCATCGAGGGCGACAACCTGGAAGTGCTGAAGCTACTGCAAGGCGGTTACCACGGGCGGGTGAAGATGATTTACATTGATCCGCCCTACAACACCGGCGGCGAGTTCATCTACCCGGACAATTACAGGGAGGGGCTGGCGGACTACCTGACGTTCTCGGGCCAGGTTAGTGGCGGTGGAATAAAGCTGACGACGAATGCCGAGACGGATGGGCGGTACCACAGCAAGTGGCTGACGATGATTTATCCGCGGCTGTTCTTGGCGCGGAATCTCCTGCGTGAGGACGGGGTGATCTTTGTCAGCATTGATGACCATGAGGTCCACAACCTGCGGGCCGTTATGAATGAGATCTTTGGAGAGGAGAATTTCGTTGAAACTTTCATTTGGAAGAAGAGCTACGGTGGTGGCGCAAAGGAACAATTCGCTGTTCAACAGCATGAGTATTGTTTGCTATACGCCAGGAGCGCGGAATCCTTAGACGAATTTTGGCTTCCTCCGGATCCAGGGGCGGAGCAGCGGTACTACAAGTACCGTGATGAGCATTTTGCGGTGCGTGGCCCTTATCGTCTGAAGCCCCTCGAAGCGACGAAGAGCATGGATGAACGGGCGAATCTTGTTTTCCCGATTCCAGCGCCAGACGGAACAATGGTTGTGCCCAAAAGACAGTGGTGGTGGAGTAGGGAACGGGTTGAGCGAACCCTAGCGAATAACGGATTGGTGTTCACCAAGACAGATTCCGGTTACTCAGTATCCTACAAACAGTACTTGATCAAGGAGGACGGCGAGAGGAGAGGAATCAAGCCGTTTTCGGTGGTTGACGGCATCTATACCCAGCATGGCACTGACGACCTGCGGAAACTGTTCGATGATGAGGTTGTTCTACAGTTTCCCAAGCCGTCTAAGTTAATCCGGAAGCTCATGCAGATCGGGAGCGAGCCTGATTCAATCATTCTCGACTTCTTCGCCGGCAGCGGCACTAGCGGTCAGGCCGTGCTGGAGCTGAATGCTGAAGATGGGGGCAACCGCAAGTTTATCCTTGTCCAGTTACCCGAGCCGACGGAGCGGAAGGATTTCCCGACCATTGCAGATATTACGAAGGAGCGGGTTCGGCGGGTGAGCAAGAAGATGGAGGCCGACATAGCCGCAAAGAACGCGGAGGGCGCGAAAAAGTCAGCAAGCGAATTGCCGTTGGGCGGCGCGCAGGGGGCTGGAGCGCCCTACCAGGCCAAGCCCGACCTCGGCTTCAGGGTGTTCAAGCTGGGGAGCAGCAATTTCAAGGTGTGGGATTCCGCGTCCGCGCCCAGAGACGGCGCCGGGCTGGCGGAGCAACTGAAACTCATGGCCCATAACGTCGAGGGAGGCCGCCCGGACGAGGCGGTGCTCTACGAGCTGGTGCTGAAAAGCAACCTGCCGCTCGCCAGCGAGATTCAGAGCGGCAAGATCGGCGCGCAGACGTTTTACGACGTGGCCGAGGGCACGCTGGCGATTTGCCTGGAGCGGCCGATTCAGCAGGAAACGCTGCGGGGCCTGGTGGCGCGAAAGCCGAAAGGGGTGATCTGCCTGGACATTGCGTTTGCCGGCAATGACCAGCTCAAGGCGAACACGGTGCTGGAGATGAAACTGCGTGAAGATCAAGTTCGACAGCAACCAGGAGTTCCAGTTGGACGCGATTCGGTCGGTGGTGGACGTGTTTGCCGGGCAACCACTCACGCGGGCGTCGTTGCAATGGCAGAGCGATGCCCTCGGCGGCGAGCTGCTGACGGAGATGGGCGTCGGCAATTCGCTGGCGTTGAGCGACGAGGCCATTCTGCGGAACGTCCGCAAGATTCAGACGGGGAATGAGCTTGAGCCGGCGGCTGAGTTGCAGGGGTTGCATTTCTCGGTGGAAATGGAGACCGGGACGGGCAAGACCTACGTTTACCTGCGGACGCTGTTTGAGCTGAACACGCGGTACGGCTGGAAGAAGTTTATCATCGTCGTGCCCAGCGTGGCAATTCGCGAGGGTGTGTTGAACGCGATTGAATTGACGAAGGAGCATTTTCAATCGCTCTACGGCAACGCGCCGCTGGACTACTGGGTCTATGACTCCGCGCAGGTGTCGAAGCTGCGACAGTTCTCCGCCAGCAACCAGATGCAGTTGATGGTGATGAACATCCAGGCGTTCGACAAGAGCAGCACCGTGATCCAGAACACCAAAGACCAGATGAACGGACGGCGGCCGATTGAGTTCATCCAGCATGCCCGGCCGGTGGTGGTGTTGGATGAGCCGCAGAACCTGGCGACCGAGCTGCGCACCAAGGCGATTGAGAGCCTGAACCCGCTCTGCACGCTGCGCTACTCGGCAACGCACAGAGAGTACTTCAACCTGGTTTACCGGCTGGACCCTGTTAAGGCCTACGACCTGAGACTGGTCAAGCGGATCGAGGTGGATTCCGTCGTGGACGGCGGCGATTTCAACCGGCCTTACATCGCGGTGAAGGCGATCACGGCAACGGCGTCACGCATTGCCGCAAAGCTACAGATTGATGTCGAGGGCGCGAGCGGATGCAGGCGCAAGACGCTGACGGTGACGCAGGAAAGCGATTTGTTCGCGCTTTCCGGCGAGCGCGAGAACTATCGGGGATATGAGGTGGATTTGATTGATGCGGGCAATCAATACCTTCAGTTCAAAAATGGCGTGAGCCTGGCGGCCGGTGTGACGCACGGCGGGCGTACTGACGAGGTGCTACAGATTCAAGTGCGGGAGACGATTCGGGAGCACTTTGAGAAGGAG
>JAPLUA010000469.1:0-4603 GCA_026397855.1 Verrucomicrobiota bacterium
AAGTCTTGGCCGGAGGAAGAACACCTGTCATCATCCCGACGTTTTGCATGAAACTAACCAATGACACCTACGTCGTCCTGATGGGCACCCGGAACTTCACCGAGCGCTATTACCGCGACAGGCGCGGCTGGCTGAAGATCAGCGCCCGCGGTCGCAAGTTCCGGATGACAGCCGAGCAGGTCCTGAATCACCTCCTGCCGGCGCTGGCTGGGATCAAACCCAACCTGATCCTCAAGGTCGAGCATCACGACCCCGGTTCCCTCACGAGCAACCACCACCCGGACCCCGCGCCCACAGGTCGCGCCGCCGTTGCAGGCAGTTTGGAAAAACCCAAGATGCGCCATCGAAGCGCGGCTGCGTGATTTTCGCCTTGGCGTTGGCGGGTCGCAACTTACACTGGGCTGAATGATGCGACCAGACAATCAAGTTTCCCGCCGCGAATTCATCGCCTCCACCTCGGTCCTGTTGGCCGCCAGCCAGCTCGGGGTGGCGCAGACCGCCGGCAACGACGCCGACAAGCTCGCCCTCGATGGCGGCGAGAAAGCTGTTACCCGCCCGGCTCCCAAGCCCAAGCGCTGGGGTGAGCCGGAGCTGCAGCAACTCGGGGCCGCGGTCCAGCAGAACTCCCTTTATTACTGGGGCAATGCGCAGACGAAGCTGCTCATGGATCGCTTCCGGGCCGTTTACGGGCATAAGTTTGTCCAGCCCTGCTCCTCGGGAACGGCGTCCCTGCACATCGCCGTGGCTGCGGCCGGCATCGCGCCCGGCGACGAGGTCATCACGTCGGCCATTACCGACATCGGCACGGTCATCGGCACCCTGTTCCAGCAGGCGGTGCCGGTCTTCGCCGACCTGGAGCCGCAGACCGGCTGCCTCGATCCGGCCGATGTCGAGCGCAAGATCACGCCGAAGACGAGGGCCATCATCGCCGTTCACCTCGCCGGCAACCCGTGCCGGCTGGCGGAGCTGAAGGAGATCGCGGACAAGCACAAGCTGATCCTCATCGAGGATTGCGCGCAGGCGTGGGGCGCGCTCTATCGCGGCAAGCCGATCAGCAGCGTGGGCGACATCGGCTGCTTCTCGCTGCAAGACACCAAGCATATCTCCTGCGGCGACGGCGGGGTGGTGACCTCGAGCGACGAGAAGCTGGGCCCCCTGCTCACCAAGTTCGGCGACAAGGGCAGCAACCGCTTCAATCCGAAGGATTCGGCCACCAGGCTCGCGCCGAACTACCGCATGAGCGAGCTGCAGGCGGCGTTTGTGGCGGCGCAGTTGACGCGGCTGGAAGGCATCGCTTCGCAGCGCGCCAAGCTCGGCAACCTGTTCACCGAGGAGTTGGCCGGCATACCGGGGATCCTGACGCACCAGGTGCGGCCGGACGACCGCTGCGTGTATTGGTTCTACATGCTGCGCCTGGTGCCCGCCAAGTTGCGGTGCGACCGGGCGACGTTCGTCAAGGCCATCGCTGCCGAGGGCGCCACCTTCACGGCTGGCTACATCGCCCTGCCGCTCTATGGGCTGCCGATGTTCCAGAACCATGGCTTCTTCGCCGGACGCTGGCCCACGAAGGAATGCGGCCTGACGAAGATGGACTACACCAAGGTGAAATGCCCGGAGACCGAGGCGATCCTCCAGACCTGCATGAGGTTCCAGGTGAATGAGGCCATGGACGAGGATTATATCCGCGCGGTGGCCAGGGCGGTGCGCACGGTGGCCAAGCACTACGCGGCGTGATCCGCAAACCCAAAGGCCTCGGCGAATACGCCGCGATGCTGGGCATTTGGATCGGGCTGGTCCTCCTGTTCGGCGTGCTGAGCCAGAACTTCCTCACCGCGCGCACCTTCGGCACGGTGGCCAATCGCATCCCCACGCTTGCCGTGGTGGCCGCGGGCATGACCCTGGTGCTGATCATCGGCGGCATTGATCTCTCGGTCGGCTCGGTCGTCGGCCTCTCGGGCTCCGTGCTCGGCGTCGCCATGGTGAATTGGGGATGGCCGATCTGGGGGGCGTCACTGCTCTGCCTGGCTGTCGGGCTGGCGGCGGGGACGGTGAACGGGCTGGTCAGCGTGCGCCTCGGGATTCCGTCGTTCATTGTTACGCTGGGCATGCTGGAGATCGCGCGCGGCCTGTCCTACATGGCCACCAACTCGCAGACCAAGTACATCGGCGTCGCCGTCGAGGGCTTGTCCCGGCCGCTTCCCGCGCTCGGTTTCTCGCCGGCGTTCCTGCTGGCCGTGGCGGTGATCGTTGCCGCACAGGTGGTGCTCTCGCGCACGGTCTTTGGCCGCTACCTCGTCGCCATCGGCACTAACGAGCAGGCCGTCCGGCTCGCGGGGATCAACCCGCGTCCCGCCAAGATTGCCGTCTTCGCCCTGCTCGGGCTCCTGTCCGGCCTGGGCGCGATCTGCTACACCTCGCGACTGGGCTCTTCCGACCCGAACGCCGGCGTCGGCCTCGAACTCTCGGCCATCGCCGCCGTCGTCATCGGCGGGACCAGTCTCATGGGCGGGCGCGGTTCGGTGGTGAAGAGCTTCTTTGGCGTGCTCATCATCGCCACGCTCGAAGCCGGCCTGGCGCAAATCGGCGCCTCCGAGCCCGCCAAGCGCGTCATCACCGGCGCCGTCATCGTCATCGCCGTCGTCCTCGACGCCTGGCGCCACCAACTCGCCGGCAGCCGGGCATCGCTGATAAAGCGGCTTCTAGGCATCAAACCAACATCAGCTCTCAAGTCATGAACCAAACGCCCAAACCAACCAGCAACCCCACACCTCCCCTTCTTTCTGCCTTCGGATTTCGGCCTTCGGCCTTCGGATTTCCTTCGGATTTCGGCTCTCGGATTTCGGCCTTCCTCCTCTCCCTCGCCCTCCTGTCCGCCTGCACGTTCCAGCCTCTCTCCGCCGCCCCCTCGGCCCCGGTCAGGATCATCTTCGACACCGACATCGGCAACGACGTGGACGATGCCCTCGCGCTCTCGGTGTTGCACGCCTTGCAGACCCGCGGCGACAGCGAATTGCTGGCCGTCACCATCACCAAGACCGACGAGTTGGCTGCCCCGTTCGTGGATGCCATGAACCATTTCTACGGCCGACCCCGCATCCCGATCGGCTTCACCCGATCGGGGCTTACCAATGAGCCGAGCAAGTTCCTCCCGCTCGCGGAGGTTAAGGATGGGGGCAAGCTGCGGTATCCGCACCGGCTGAAGCGCGGATCCGACACCCCGGAGGCCACCCGGCTGCTGCGCCAGGTTCTGAGCCGGCAGCCTGACCGCTCGGTGGTGATGGTGCAGGTCGGCTATTTCTCGAACTTCGCCGCGCTGCTGGGCACGCCGCCCGACAAGTATTCCCCGCTCGACGGGCGCGAGCTGGTGCGCCAGAAGGTGAAGCTGCTCTCCGTCATGGCCGGCTCATTCCAGACCAACCGCCACGACCTGGAGTACAACGTCGTCCAGGATCTCCCCGCCTCGAAGCGACTGGCCAGGGACTGGCCCACCCCGATCGTCTGGAGCGGGTTCGAGATCGGCATTGCGCTGCCGTATCCGGCCATCAGCATCGAGCGCGATTTCGACTACGTGGCGCATCACCCCGCGGCCGAGGCCTATTGCCTCTACAACCCTCCCCCCCACGAGCGCCCCACCTGGGACCTCACCAGCGTGCTCTACGCCGTCTATCCCGATCGCGGGTATTTCGACATGTCGCCGCCCGGGACCGTGACGGTGGAGCCGGACGGCTTCACGCGCTTTACTCCCGGCGGGTCAGGCCGGGACCGTTACCTGATCCTCAGCAGGATCCAGGGGGCGCGGGTGAAGGAGGCCCTCGTCCAACTCGTCAGCCAACCGCCGCGCATGCAGAGGTGAAAAGAGAGGCTTCCTGAATCGGGCTGGAGCCGATGCTGCGCGACCCCCCGGCGGATTCACTGCCCCGGGGGCGTGAAGCAGTCGGACGCCGGGCGGCCGTGGCCGCCCCGACACAGCGGAACTCGATGTTCGTTTGTGGGTAAACGGGGGTGAATACCCAATCTGAACTCCATGCTTACCGCTTAGACGGCACCGCCCCCCCCACTTCGGATCTCCCTGTTTGCTACAAGGTTATCCGGAGCAGCCGAGGGTATGTTACAAGCGGCAATTCCAGTTGCCGGTTTGAGTCAGGCTCGACGGGCTGCGCGCACGCGCCGGCTCATCAGCAAGCCCAACCCTGCTATCAGCAGCGACACCGCATGGGGCTCCGGGATGGCAGCAATCAGCAAGTTCACCTGGTTCGGCGTGGCGGTATCAACCTGGAAATTCAGCCCGCTGGACAAAGTCGGCATGGTGCCCAGGTCCAGACCGTTATCGGTGATACTGCCCGTGTAATTGAAGAGCCGCCATTTGTCGCCGGCGATTGCGGAAAGGAAGCTGCCCGCACCGATTTCAGCCACGTTGAGGGTGCCGTCGAGCGTCAGATTTCCGCCGACGCTGGTGAGATCATTGATGCCACCACCCACGGTGGTGTTATTTCCCATCAATTCATAAGACATTTTAGCCACGCTGCTCAGGCTGAGGGCGGAATTCAAGGTGAGTGTTCCGGCTGTTCCGACCGACGCGCCGGGGGCCAGGGTGCCATTGGCG
>JAPLUA010000469.1:4609-5045 GCA_026397855.1 Verrucomicrobiota bacterium
CGGTGCCGGCACCCTTGAGCGTTTGGCTGGCACCCAAGGTGAAGGAAACCAGCGAGACATCGAAGGTGGCGCTAGACGCGACATTGATGTTAGGCGAGTTGGCGATCGAACCGGCTGCCCCCAATTGCAGGGTGCCGGTAGTGATCTTCGTGTCGCCGCCATAAGTCTCGGTGTTGTTAAGCACAACCTTGCCCGTGCCAACGGCCTGCACATCCAAACCACCCGAGGCCCCACTGATCTGGCCGGCCAGGGTAAGCGTTGTGTTATTTGCAGCCTTGACGATCAAGGCTGAGTTGTTGTTCACGATGTTATTGTTTGCGGTCTGCGAGGACGTGGTGCCGACGAAAGTCACGTTACCCATTGAGATTCCGGCAGCGGGGCCAACTGTAATGGTCTTTGCCGCCGCATTCAAAGCTCCACTATAGACTCTGAAAAC
>JAPLUA010000246.1 GCA_026397855.1 Verrucomicrobiota bacterium
TCTATGTCGTAATTCTTCAGCGGCAGAAAGGCGGCGCGCGACTTGTCACACACCGCCTTCAGGGACTTCTCCATCGCCAGGATGCCCTTGTCCGCCAGGACCTGGATGAACGGCTCGATGACGCCGCCGGGCGCCAGTTGCGGGTCGGGTGTGGACCAGCACAGGTCGAAGTCGCCGGCAGTGATGATTTTGCTTTCGACAAAGATCTTGCGCATCGTCCGCCGGCCGTCATCAATTTCCACCGGCGGCAGTTTGCCGGTGATTCTGGCGTCCACCCCCATTGCCTCCGCGAGGGTGCCGGATGAGGCGGGGGCTTCGGCGGGGGGAAACTCGACCGGAAAGTTGTTTGCCCTGCTCTCGATCTCGTTCAGCGCAGCCTCCACATCGGGGTCGTTCGGGTAGCGCTGCAGGATGGTTTCGTATTCGAGGATTGCGGAGGAAAGCTGGCCCATCTGGACATAGGCCTGGGCGATGCGCTTGGAGGTAGCAATGACCTCATTCTCGCGGCCCAGCTTGGAGTAGGCTTCCTTCAGGATCTCAAGCGACTGGTAGTCGTGCGGCTGCGATTGAGTGATGACTTCAAACATCTCAATCGTCTGCGCCAATTGGGCTTCTTCGCCCCGGCTCAAGGTGGTCGCCATTTCAGTTCAGTTTTGCCCGTCAATATGCTCCCGTCACCATAAATTACAATGGCCGGGCGTTTTTCTTGCAGCAAGCTTGTGGCCAGTTTCTGAAGCGACTTCAGGTAGCACGAAATGCGGCCCCGCGGCGCCCCGAAAGCTCTCATAGCCGGACACTTCTGTCTCATTCTTGCGCGAATCGGCGCTCGTTTCATAAACGGATTCTCGAGATGCCGCAGGTTGGGGTTGGCATCCATGCCCCAATTTGGCACACTTGCTGCCCACGCATGAAAAAGCTTATCCTGTTCTTTCTCGGCTGTACGGCATGGTCCTGCTGCGGCGCCAGCCTTCCCCAACCCTGCGCCGACCTCGGGGAACTGATCATCACCCGATTCGTCTCGGCCCCGTTCCCGCACCCGAAACGCGCTGAGGGTCATAAATACAAGGATCAGGTCTTTTCCGCCAGCAAGCATTACGAGGACAGCACGGTGGCAATTTTCATCCCCCAGGGCTTTCGGGCGACCCGCAAGATTGATTTCGTCGTCCACTTTCACGGTTGGTTTAACAATGTCACGAGCGTGCTGGAGCAATACAAGCTTCCCGAGCAGTTGGTGAACAGCCGGCGCAATGCCATCCTGGTCGTGCCTCAAGGCCCGCGCAACGCGCCCGATTCCTTTGGCGGCAAGCTCGAAGACCCCGACGGCTTTCTCCGGTTCATGAATGAAGTCACGGACACCCTCCGGCAGAAGTCCTCGCTGAAGACGAAGCGCTTGGCGATCGGGCAGATCATCCTCTCGGGCCACAGCGGGGGCTACGAGGTGATCTCGTCAATCGTCTCGGTCGGCGGGCTCGCCAGCCGCGTGCGGGAAGTCTGGCTCTTCGACGCCCTCTATGCGCGCACAGACAAGTTTCTGTCGTGGTATGACGCGCAGCACGGGCGGCTGCTCGATATCTACACCCAGCACGGCGGGACCAAGGACGAGACAGAAAGCCTGATGGCCACCCTGAAACAGCGTGGCACCAGGTACTTTGCCGGCAAGGAGAGCGAGACAAAAGCGGACGACCTCGAACGTAACAACCTCGTCTTTATCTTCACCGAACTGCCGCACAACGACGTGGTGGAAAAGCACCAGACCTTTCGGGACTTTCTGGAAACGAGCTGCCTGAAGGCAAGGCCGGGAGAATGAGGGATGCAGCCGTGCTTTCCCCCGCTGCAATGGAATTAACCGGGCTCCGCCAGGGGAGCGCTTCGGATTGCGGAGCCTGCGCGGGTTTGATTCCCGGCACGCTTCTCCCGCCCAAATCGCGATGAGTAAATCCCCGGTCATCGTCTGGTTCCGCCACGATTTGCGCCTGGCCGACAACCCCGCCTTGCGTGAGGCTTGCCGGCGTGGCGGCCCGGTGGTGCCGCTGTTCATCAGGACGCCGGACGAGGAAGGCGCCTGGCCCCCGGGCGGGGCATCCCGCTGGTGGCTGCACCAGTCGCTTGGCCGGTTGGCTGCGGAGTTTCAGAAGGTTGGCGCCGACTTGGTCATCCGCCACGGCGCGGCGATTCCCCAGTTGCTCGATGCCGCGAAGGCGACGGGAGCGCAAGCCGTCCTGTGGAACCGGCGCTACGAGCCCGCCGGCATCGCGCTGGACGATGTCGCGAAGGCGACGGGAGCGCAAGCCGTCCTGTGGAACCGGCGCTACGAGCCCGCTGGCATCGCGCTGGATCGGCGGGCGGAGCAGGCGCTGCTGGACGCCGGACTGCGGGTGGAGACTTTCAATGGTGCGTTGCTGCGCGAGCCGCCGGGCGTCCTGAACAAGAGCGGCCAGCCTTTTCAGGTCTTCACCCCCTTTTGGAGAACCTGCCTGGCTACCGCCGACCCGGGCGAGCCGCTGCCCGCCCCCCGCTCCCTTCCTCCGCTGCCGAAGGACGTGGCCTCGGTTCCGCTGGCCGCGCTGGAACTGGAGCCGAAACTCAACTGGGCCGGCGGCCTGCGCTCCGCCTGGCAACCCGGCACCGCCGGCGCCCGAGCGGAATTGGACCGCTTTCTGGACGACGGCATTTTAACCTACGCCGAGGGTCGCAACCGGCCCGATCTCGCCGGCACCTCCCGCCTTTCCCCCCATCTGCACTTCGGAGAGATCAGCCCCCGCCAGGTGTGGCATGCGGTGCGGCGCTCGGCCGAAGCCCGCTCCATTCCCGCGACGGCCTGGCGCCACTGGCAATACCTCACCGAGCTGGGCTGGCGCGAATTCGCCCATCACCTGCTTTATCACTTCCCCCACACGCCGGAACAGCCCTTGCGCGCCCAGTTCACGCGGTTCCCCTGGCGCAAGAACGCCGCCTGGCTGCGCGCCTGGCAGCGAGGTCGCACCGGCTACCCCCTCGTGGATGCGGGCATGCGTGAACTTTGGTCCACCGGCTGGATGCACAACCGCGTTCGCATGGTGGTGGCGTCTTTCCTCGTCAAGAACCTGCTGATCACCTGGCAGGAAGGCGCGCGCTGGTTCTGGGACACGCTGGTGGATGCCGACCTCGCCAACAACACCCTCGGCTGGCA
>JAPLUA010000187.1 GCA_026397855.1 Verrucomicrobiota bacterium
AGCCCACCGCCCAGTCCCAGCGGCTGATTCCTGCCGACGTCTCAACCCGGCCAGTTCGTTCAACCCGTGGAGCTCCCCGGTACACCGGCGAGGCCACCCGGTTCCGCCGGACGGTTACCTTTCTTCTGTGGCGGGCAAGAGCGGCTTCCGTGGCGGTAAGCTGTGCCTGTTCCTTGATTTCTGCGTCGCTTAGCCCCTTCCATCCTGGCGTGGCCGCCACTTCATGCACGCAGGCAACAACCCCGAACGTGCCAACGCTGCCCAAGCGCCAGCCCCTCTTCGGGCAAATCTACGGTTTGGCCCTTTCCTCTGCCGTCCGGTCGTGCTAGCATTGCTAGCAGAACTGAGAATTAGAACATTTATGCCGCAACTTCTGGTCAGACAAGTCGAAGAAAAGCTCGTGCGAAAGCTCAAGCAGCAGGCCGGCCAGCACGGGGTGTCCATGGAGGAAGAACACCGTCGCGTCCTGCGCGAGGCATTGCTTGGGCCGTCGAAGAACAAGCGTTCGTTCAAGGAGTTCTTGCTGGCGATGCCCAACGTCGGTGAGGACAAGGATTTTGAGCGCGGCCCTCAGATCGAACGCCACGTTGAGCTATGAGCGGCCTCTTGCTCGACACCAACATCCTGAGCGAACTCCGCAAAGGGAGTCGCTGTGAAGCTGGAGTACGCAAATGGGTCGAGAGCATCACCGCGGAAGAGATGTTTGTGAGCGTGCTGGTGCTCGGTGAAATTCGCCAGGGCGTTGAGCGGATACGGATGCGCGACCAGAACCAGGCCCGGGCCTTGGAGAAGTGGCTCCAGAGCATCTCGACCGAATTCGCTGACCACATCTTGCCAGTAGATGAACGCGTGGCCGACCAGTGGGGTCGCCTCGGCTTGCGGCAGCCGGTGCCAACGCTCGACGCTTTCCTGGCGGCGACGGCGCTCGTTCACGACCTCACCGTGGTCAGCCGGGACGAGGACGGTTTCCGAAGCACGGGCGTGCGGCTCATCAACCCTTTCTCGAAAGCCAAACCAACGGGCCACTGAGTGGCTAACCTTGGTCCTCCAGGGGCCGGCCGGCCTCCGGGACACCGTGTTTCTTGGTGGCGCAAACCGGGGCATCCAATCGGTCCGTTTTGCCTGAAGTTCGATCTATCTCCTCCGGTCGTCGCAACGCCCGGCGACGTGGCAAAGAAGTTCTCGCGCCGGGAGCCAGCCAAGTTGCCAGCCCGATGCGGGCCGTAATGTGAGGGGTTGGGCGCTCCCTCAGAGGACAAGGAGATGGTGAGGGGACGCGCCACGTACGATGTCTGGCACGATCCCAGTATCGAAGGTGACCAACCGGCCGCCGTGTTTCACCGCCAGCGCCAGCAGGTAGGCGTCGGTGACTTGCTGATGGCCGCGCCACCGGCTGCGGTCGAACACCAGTGCATCCGTGATGGTCAGATCATCAGCCCAGAATTCATGATAACCAGCGGTCTTGGCACTGGAGAGTTTGGTCAGCACATCCAGCGCGGGCACCGGTGCGGCGTATCGTCGGTTAATGAGCACACGCAAACAGCCATTTTCGGTCATCGGACACGATGCCCAGCCCAAGGAAAGATCCTGAGCCAGCCAAGCATGTGCGCGACCATGCGCCATGTGCTGGCGATCCAGCAACGCCACTAGCACGTTGACATCCAGCAAAGCCCGCACATCAGATGCCTTCCTCACGGCAGAGTTGCTGGACGCCTTCCACGGTTGCCTTTGGCCCTGTCCGCTCTGGAAAGACGTCAAACCCGTTACGACGTTCCAGTTCCGTTGCTAATGCGCCATCCGGTTCCGCGCTCAACCCGACCGCTCGCCGCAGCAATTCCGACAAGACCTGACCGAGGCTTTTCTGCTGCGCCTGGGCAAGCCTTTCTGCCGCTGCGTAAAGCTCTGGTTCGATGTCCACTAACGTCTTCATGAGCCCAGCATACCGCGAGTCTGGCCCGCCTGCAACTTTTGCCCACTGCGTAGATCGGGCCTGCTACCAAGGGAGGAGATCAACGACTCCTTTCTGGTCATCGAGATCGCGAGTGCGCCCGGCGTGCGGGAAACGAAGGCCAAAGGCGAGTGGCCGATGTGGCAGGGGTTCAGCTACCGCGGCCGTTACCAGGCTGCGATGGACCCCTGCTGCGATCTGGTGGCCACCTGCCTGGTATATCAGCCGTGGGCAAGCGGGGGGCACTTAAATTTTGCCATGACTTTAGGCAGGAGACGGGCTATGGTTTTGGCCACACCATAGAAAAAGGCAGAATATGCGAGACGAGCAAACGGAAGTGCTAGTGGTTGGCGCCGGGCCGGTTGGGCTGTTGACGGCGATCGTGGCGGCCGAGGCCGGATTGGCGGTCAAGGTGATTGACCAGGAATCACGGACCACTGCGCGAAGCTATGCCTGCGCGCTGCATCCGCGCACGCTGAATCTCCTGGATGAGATGGGTCTGGCGGCGCCTATGCTGGAGCAGGGGCGAAAGGTCGAGACCGTGGCGTTCTATGACCGCGAATCCCGCCGGGCGGAAGTGAAGTTGGCCGGGTTGGGGGGGAAGTTTCCGTTTCTGCTGATTCTGCCGCAAAGCGCCTTCGAACATGCCTTGGAACAACGGCTGCAGAAGGCCGGCGTCACCGTTGAGTGGGGACATCGTTTCGCCGATTGCCAGGACCAGGGTGACGCCGTCACCGCCACGGTGGAGGAGTTGGGAGGCACGGCAACCGGCTACATCGTGCCGCATTGGGAAACCATCGTCAAAAACCGCATTTCCGTCCGGGCCCGCTACGTGGTGGGCGCCGATGGGCAGAGATCCCTGGTGCGGCAGCGGCTGGGGATCGAGAATACGCGGGTCACCGGGCCGGAGTATTTTGCCGCGTATGAGTTTGAGTCCGAGGGAGCCAGCGAGACGGAGGTCAAGGTGGTCCTGGACGACACCACCACCAATGTGCTGTGGCCGCTGCAAGGCAACAAGTGCCGCTGGACTTTTCAACTGATCAAGGCGGAGGGCCTGGACGAGTTTCCCACAAAGGAACGGCGGTCAGTCCGTTTCGCACAGCAGACGGTGGACGAGGACATCCGGCAGCACGTTGAGCGGGTGGCCAGGCAACGGGCGCCGTGGTTTAAGGCGAACGTGCGGGCAATGACCTGGTGCACCGATGTTGTCTTCGAGCAGCGGATGGCGAAGCAATTCGGGCGCAACCGCTGCTGGCTGGCAGGGGATGCGGGGCATCAAGCCGGTCCGGTGGGGGTGCAAAGCATGAACGTGGGTTTGAGCGAGGGGGCAGCCCTGGCGCGAAACCTGGGCAAGATGCTGCGCGATCGGGCCCCGGCAGGGGTGCTGGAAACTTATGACCGGGAACGGCAGCAGGAGTGGCAGCAGTTGCTGGGTCTCAAGGGCGGGCTCAAGCCCCGCAACGATACCGACGCTTGGGTGAGCCAGCGCCGATCCAGGATTCTGCCCTGCCTGCCCGCCTCGGATGCGGATCTGTCACGGCTGGCAGCGCAGTTGCGGGTGGATATTTGAGCAGATTGTATTTTCCAGCAGGTTGATGATCTGCTAATGGCTATAACCCAATCTATGAATCGAGTGATGAAGGAACACGCCTTGGCCGGCTTGGTGCTGGCCATCGGAATCGCAACAGCAGTAGCTCAACCGGCACCCACGCCTCCGCCCGCGCTGGCGGTGGCAACCACCAATGTTGCGGGGCCGAAGATTCGATTCGCCACCCCGATGTATGATTTTGGCCGAGCCAGGGCCGGCGAACCGGTCAAATACGTTTACGCTTTCACCAACATCGGGGACGACATCCTGACCGTGGCGAACGTGCAGCCCCAGTGCGGCTGCACCACAGCCGGCGAATGGACCAAGCAGGTGGAGCCCGGCAAGACCGGCTCGATCCCGATGCAGGTGACCGTTACCTGCAATGACAAGAGCCAGGGCACGCTCTTTCTGCAGCTCCGGGGCACGGTCTATAAGCCGCTCGAAGTCAATCCGCAGCTTGCTGTGCTGAACCTTTCGCCGGACTCGGAGTTGGCATCCACGATTGTCACGATCACCAACAGCACGGATGAGCCGCTGACGCTGTCGGAGCCCGAGAGCAACAACAAGGCCTTCAAGGCCGAGTTAAAGACCATCGCGCCCGGCAAGGGCTACCAGCTTGTGATCTCGAGCGTGCCGCCGATGCCGTCGGGGGGTGTCCAGGCCCAGGTGAACATGAAGACCTCATGGACCAATCCACCGGTCCTCAGCGTCTCGGTGTATGCCAACGTGCAGCCGGCGATGGCGGTGATTCCGTCGCACATCACGTTGCCCCCGGGCCCGCTGGCGAACCCGCACACGCCTTCCGTGATGATCCAGAACAACAGCACGAACCATCTCAGCCTGAGCGATCCCGCGGTGAATGCGCCGTCTGTGGAAACGCAGATCAAGGAGACCCAGCCCGGCCGCTCATTTACCGTGCTGGCAACGTTCCCGCAGGGCTTCGAGCTGCCGCCGGGGCAGCAACTGGAGCTGACCGTTAAGACCAGCAACCCGAAACACCCCGTGGTCAGGGTGCCCGTCACACAGATGCCGCGTCCCGCCGTTCCGCCGCCCGCCTTGAACCCGCCGCCGCCGGCCGCAGTTCAGCCTCCGCCTGCTCCCTTGAGGCCGGCCAAAGGGCCGCCGCCGGAGCTGCCGCCCCTTCCGCCCGACTTTCCCCTGAAGCCCCGGTGAGATCGTCCTTGCTGGAAGCGATGCTGGTGGCGGCCATCGGAGCCGTCCTTGCCTTCGCGGCGAATGGGCTTTCGCCCCGCGGCCTGAAGCTGGGCACGAACTACTTTCCCGCCGCCCAGGCAGACCCGCTCCCGTCGATGACAGAGTCGAATGCGACCCGGGTCGCGGAGACGAACACGCATTCGCCGGCCGAGCTGTTCGCCGCCCGGCTGCACGCCGAGGGCCTGCAACTGGCCGACAGCAACCGGGTCAGCGAGTTCTTCCAGGATCCCCGCCGCGACCGGGATGGGGTCATCTTCATAGACGCCCGCAAGGACGAGGATTACGCGGCGGGCCACATCCCGGGCGCTTACCACTTTTACCATTACTTCCCGGAGAACTATCTCAGCAACGTGGTCCAGGTTTGCCTGATGGCGGAGCAGATCGTGTTCTATTGCAATGGCGGCGACTGCGAGGACAGCCAGCACGCGGCCATCACGCTGCGCGATAGCCTCGGGATACCCAAGGAGAAGGTGTTTGTCTATCCCGGCGGCATGCACGAATGGACTTCCCAGGGGCAGCCGATTGAGGTCGGGGTGCGCCTCAGCGGCGTGCTTACCAATGTGGCGCCGGCGGCGACTTCAGCCGGATCCGCGGGCACGAACCGATGAGCTTGACCCCGACAGGTAATCAGCGGCGCTCGCTGGACCGGATGGCCCTGGGGGCGAGGCTGTTGCTGGGCGGCTTGTTCATTTACCTGGGGGCGAGCAAGATCCTGCACCCGGCCGAATTCCTGGTCTTCGTGCGGCAGCAACTGATGATTGTCAACCCGTCGCTGTCGGGCCTGATCGTTGCCACCGCGCCGTGGCTGGAGGTGCTTTACGGGGCGCTGCTGGTCAGCGGCCTGACCCGGGATCTCGCGGCCGTGCTCGCGCGCTGGTGGCTGGGGGCGGAATTTGTCTTCATGGGCTTGCACAAGGCCCTGCCTCACCCGGAGGCCTTCCTCAAACTTGTGCAGCAATACGACATGGTGTCCAACCCGACGCTGCTGAACTCGATCGCCGCCGCCTTGCCCTGGTTCGAGGTGTATTGCGGGGTGCTGCTCCTGGCCGGCATCGCCGTCCGGGGCACGGCCATCAACCTGATCGCGATGCTGGTGCCGTTCACTCTCCTGGTGCTGAAACGGGCGCTGCTCATTGCGGCAACCTCCGGCAAACCGTTTTGCGCGGTGAAGTTCGATTGCGGCTGCGGGGCGGGCGAAGTCTTCATCTGCCACAAGCTGTTGGAGAACACCGCACTGCTGCTGCTGGCCGCCTGGCTGCTGACCGGTCGCGGCCGCCAGCTTTGCCTGCGGTTCAGTTTGCGCGGGGAGAAAGGGTCGCCGCCGGCATCGACCGGTTGATCTCTGCACCATGGGACGCAGCCGGACCGCAACTGGCTCTGCCCGTGTGGTGGCCCTGCGTTATTCGCGTGCGGTGCGCTTGATGGTTCGAAGGAGCCTCGAAGGGTGTTCGAAGGGGCTTCGATGGGGCTTCGATGGGATATTGGGGTTTTTGCATCAAAACCGGGGGATCGTTGCCGTGTTTGCCACCCGCCTTCGCGCGGTGGAAAGTGCTCGAAATGGGCCGCGCGCCGGGGCATAGTGGAGCGCGTGACATACCGCCTGAGCCAGCGATTACTTCCCGGGATTCTGGTTCTGCTCGCTCTTCAACTGGACTTCCGCGCTTCCGCCGCCGGGCTTTACGTCCGGCATACGAACTGGGTGGACACGATGCTGGCCGCGCGGACTGCCTTGAGTGCTGGCAGTGTTTCCGGCGCGGGGCAGACGCAAGCGGTAGAGCAGGTCCGGCTCCGCCTCAAGGACGATTTCCCCGTGCAATGGGACTGGGTGCTGCAAGACGGCGGTGCCGGGTTCTCGCGCTGGTTTTACGCCACTGGTGCGGCGACGGTCGAGCGGCGGATGATTAAGAGCGCCCTCGGTGAGCTGGGCGATGCGGGGCGCGCGCTGCGGCAGGAGCTGGGCCGATTGGCGCAGGCTGATGCCCCGTCCGGCGACCGCCGCTGGCTGGACCTTTATGCGAGGGCCTGCGAACAGCGGCGTCAGCAACGCCTCCAGACCATGCTGACCAAGGCGCCGCGCATCGTCTTCACCAGGCACCGCACCATCCGCCCGTCGTTCTTCGCCTACACGGAAGGGCAATCGGACGCGCAAGCAGAGCGCCATTTCCTGCAGGGTTCGACGCTCTGCCTGCTGGAGATGGAGGGGCTCTACGGCAAGGTGAGCCCGTTGGTGAATGATCCCACCGGCGCGATCCGCGACCCGGCGGTATCGTGGGACGGTCAGCGCGTGCTGTTTGCGTGGAAGAAGTCACTGGACGAGGACGACTACCACCTCTACGAACTGGCGGTGGCTTCCAACAAGGTGCGCCAGGTCACGGCGGGCCTGGGCTTTGCCGACTATGAGCCCGCTTACCTGCCCAACGACGATATCATCTTCGCCTCCACCCGGTGCGTCCAGACCGTGGCTTGCTGGTGGACGGCGGTCAGCAACTTATACACCTGCGACCCGGAAGGCCGCTCCCTGCGGCGGCTGGGTTTCGACCAGGTGCATACGGTCTATCCGCAGGTGCTGGACGATGGCCGCGTGATCTACACCCGCTGGGATTACAACGACCGCGGCCAGATCTACGTGCAGCCGCTCTTCCAGATGAACGCGGACGGCACGGGGCAGACTGAGTTTTACGGCAACAACTCCTGGTTCCCCACCACCATCGCCCACGCGCGCGGCATCCCCGGCACGCAAAAAGCGCTGGCCATTCTCTGTGGCCATCACTCGTCGCAGGCCGGGAAGCTCGCGGTCATTGACCCGGCGCGCGGCAGGCAGGAGGCTGCGGGCGTCCAGCTGGTCGCGCCCGTGCGCGCCACGCCGGCGGAGCGCATTGACGCCTACGGACAACAGGGTGAGCTTTGGCAATACCCGTATCCCTTGAACGACCACGAATGCCTGGTGACCTATGCCCCGCTGGGTTGGGATAGCGCTGAGCGGCGCCAGGGGGACGCGGGCTTCGCCATCTACTGGATGGACTTTGATGGCCGGCGCGAACTCCTGGCATCCGATCCCCGGCTGCCGTGCAGCCAGCCTGTCCCGCTGACGCCGCGCCCACGGCCGCAGATATGGGCCAACCGCGTGGATTACAGAAAGGCCACCGGCACTTTCTATGTCCAGGACGTTTACGCCGGCCCGGGGCTGGCAGGCGTCTCACGAGGGACGATCCGCAAGCTGCGGGTGGTGGCGCTCGATTTTCGTGCGGCGGGCATTGGCGATAATCACAGCCACGGCCCGGCGGGCGGCGCGCTCGCCAGCACGCCGGTCTCGATTGGCAACGGGGCGTGGGATGTGAAAACGGTTCTCGGCGAGGCCAAGGTCCATGAAGATGGCTCGGCCCTGTTCACCGTGCCCGCGCGGACGCCGGTCTATTTCCAGGCGCTCGACGAGCGGGGCCGCGCCGTGCAGACCATGCGCAGTTGGACCACCCTTCAGCCCGGGGAATACGCCGCCTGCGTGGGGTGCCATGAGCAGAAGAACAGCGTCCCGCCCGCCCGGTCTTACGACTTGAGCCAGGCGCTGCGCGTCGGGCCGCAAGGGCTAGAGCCGTTTTATGGCCCGCCGCGAGGGTTCAGTTTTGCCCGCGAGATCCAGCCGATCCTGGACCGCCATTGCATCCGCTGCCACAAGGATCGGCAACCGATCCTGGCGATGGCCAGCGGCGAAACCCGAAGCCCGTTCCTGGGGCAGGCGCGCCTCCGGGGCGCGGAAGGCGACGGCAGGCAGGATGGGCCGGCCTTCAGCCTGCTCGGCGCGACGACCGTGGACCTCAAGGCCAAACGACAGTGGAGCGACGCCTACCTGTTCCTTACCGAAGCCATCATCCCGGCCGATGAGCAGCGGCCCGGTTCCGCCCAGGCATCGGCACATCCTTCCCCGCCCGCAGCGCCCCCCGGCTCCTCCGTCGGCCCCTTCCAGGGAAACGCCTCGGGTCGCCTGGTCAACTGGGTAGGCGCCCAATCCGTGCCCGAACTCCTGCCGCCATGTTTTGCCGGCTCAACCCGGAGCCCGCTCCTGCCCTTGCTCGAAGAGGGACACCAGGGCGTCCAACTCTCCCGTGAGGAACTGGAGAAGATCGCCTGCTGGATAGACCTGCTGGTGCCCTACTGCGGCGACTATCGCGAGGCCAACGCCTGGAGCGGGGAAGAGCAGAAGAAATACGAGCGCTACGCCTCGAAGCGGAAGACCATGGAAAACCTGGAGCAACAGAACATCGAGGCCCTGCTGGGCCGCACCGTGGTCCCGCGTGTGCGTTGATCCCCGTTGCGCGGCAGCCTACTCCACCGGACCGGTGGGCTTCCGCAGGACCGCTTTGGCGTGCCGGGCGTAGTGGCCATGGAGATCGCCCGAGTATTCGCGCAGCGTCTTCTCTCCCAGGCCTTTGTAGTCGCCGCACCGGTACAACGCCCGCGCCAGGTAGAGCTCGCTCAAGGCCTGGTTGCGGACCGTATTATCGGTGCTGCTGCGCGGGTTGGCCTCAAGCGCGGCATCAATACTGGTCACTGCGTGACCGCGGAGGCCGGGCTTCTGGAGCAATTCGGCCAGCGGCCGGGCGGCAGACTTGTCCGCCAGCGTCTCCAGTGCCATCGCAATCGCGCGAAAGTGCGAGAACTCACTGTCCGGGTTCAGTTGGCCGGCCTTCTCCACAAGAGGCTTCACGGCGGCCGGCGACCGGGTGCGGCCCAGCGCGATGATCAGGCTGTCGAGCGGGCTCATGCAGGGTCCAAACTGGCCCATGCCGGTGTAGCGCCATCCCGGATCCCACGGCTTGGCGTTGACGGCGTCGGCCAGAACCTGCGCGCCCGCCCCGTCGCCCATCATGCCGAGGATGTGCGCGTAGATCAGCCGGTCTTTTTCGGGCGCGGCAGCCAGCGCCTGGCGCAGCAGCGGCTGCGCGGTCTCGAACTGAGCCAGCACGATCTCCAGGCCGTCATAGTCATTGGCCACCCGGCGCACGGCTTCCTCGACCCGCTCTTTCGGCAGCGGGAAGTTGTCCGTCTCCGCGAGAATGCTCTCCGGCAGATTGCCGATCGCGATGAGGTGCTTCTGCAATTCCTTGATATCAAGCTCGCGCGCGGTGCAGCCCTTCCTGGCCATCCAGGCCGCGGCGACGCCGGCGGCGTAACCCTGGTTCTGGATGTCGGCCTGCATGCGGATGCAGGGCAGCGCGTCGCGGTGGGCGCTGACTCCCAGTCCCGTAACGATCACCCCGTCCAGCCCGCGCGGCAACAGGCAGCGCCACGGCACACGCACATCAATGCTGCTGCGGTCGGGCGGCCGGATCATGAACATGGGATGGACAATGTAGCCGTGAGTGTCGAAGTTGCTGCGGGCGATCACAATCGTGTCCGGGAAGGTGCGTCGCAGCACCATATCCATGGGTGAGAAGAAGAAGTCGCCTTCGATCTGCCGCCGCTCGCGCGTGTCAATCAACTGGCCCAGGTCGTAGGCCCCGCGGAACTTCATCTTGGCGGTCACCAGCACGCGCCAGATGTCGAAGACGTCGGTGTCATCCACGAAGGTATAGTCGGTATTGGTGTATTTCTGGCCCAGCTCGCGCGGGGGCAGGCCCGTGCCCTGGACCGCCACATCCGTGGCATCGGTGTAGCGGCAGGGCGCGCCGGCCGCGGCCGCGATGTCGGCATTGCCCGTGGAATCAATGACGGCCTTTGCGAGGACGATCCCCCGGCCGTGCGGGGTAAGCACGACCACGCCAATGACCCGCTGCCCGTCCATCACAACGCCCTGGCCCAGCACGCCATACCAGACATCCACCCCGGCCTTGCGCAGCGCGCCGCGGAACCACTCGCCCTTGTGTTCCGGGTTCCAGGCCCCTTCGCGGATCTTCTCTCCATAAGCCGCCACGCCTTTGTCCACCTCGGCTGAGAAGCCCACGCGGTTGCCGTGATAGTAGCTGGCGATATAGCCCATTGTGCCGACGCCGCCCAGCCCGTGCAGATACTCGATGAGCAAAGTCCTGGCGCCCTGTCGCCCGGCGGCGATCCCGGCGGGCGCCCCGCCTGTTCCCCCGCCGACCACCACCACGTCGTATTCACCCACCACCGGAATGCCGTAAGCGCCCTCGGACAGACGCTTCCCCTCCGCGCGATGGTTCTGCTCGATCGCAACCTCGCGCACGCTGCCGGGACGGGTGGACGGGGAGGGCTTGCCGGCCACGTGGATGCCTTCGAGTCCCGGCTGGCTTGCCGCCAGCGCCGCCGCTGCCTGGCCGATCCGCGCGCCTAATGCCATCTGGTTCACGGGACGCAGCAATGCCGCTGCGGCCTCCCGCGACACGTCCGCACAGCCGCCAAGCACGAAGATCCTCTCCTCCTTCTCCGGCTGGAAGCATGCCAGCGGCATCTTCTCCGCGCCCGGCCAGGGCCCCTCAAAGGCCCGCCGGCTGCGGAAATGATCTGGCGGCACCTGGAACAGCACCTCGGCGCTATCCACCGCTTCGGGCGACCACGTCAGGTCGCGGGCAAGCTGCTCTGCCTCGGCGAAGGCGCTGAAGGTGCCGCTGCGCATCGGCACTTGAATCTCGTACACATTGACCGGGAAGACTTCGCCTTTCCGGTCGGTAATCACCAGGGGCGGGGCGCTCGGGAGTGACCGCAGCCCCTTGCCTTGGCGGGACGGGCCACCGACAACGACCCGGGTGAACTTCTGCACGCCCGCCGGGTACTCCGTAAACGCCGCCCCTGCCATGCGCGCGACATTGCCTCGTTCGGTGGCATCAATGATCACCTTCGCAAAGACGGCCTGCCGGCCGGAGCGCGTAGAGATGACGACGCCGGCGGGCTTGCCGGCCGCATCGCGCAAGAGCTCGGTCGCATAGCACCAGAACAGGAACGGCACCTTGGCGTTGAGCAGCGCCTGGTCCAGGGTGCGCTTCACCTGCATCGGGGTGGTGAACGTGGTGGCTGACCCCGGCACCGTCATCGGTTTGCCGGTCGCAGGGCCTTCGACCACAACTTCACCCAGCAGAAGCCGGCTGGCTCTCGGGCTGCGCTGCACTTCAAGCTTGATGTGGCGCGCCCTGGAAGAGACTGCGCCGGAGAGGATGAGCGCCTGTTCCTTGTTGGGGGCCTCCCCTGCGCTCTCATTCGTGATTGCGCCAGCCTGGGACCAATGCCCATCGCCGCCGACCGACACGGTCACGCGAGCGACCTCAAAATCCCCCGGGCGCTGATAGGCCATCACATGCACTTTCCGGATCTCCTGCTCCGACCCCAAGTCCAGCATCAGCGCAACGTCTCCGTCATACTGCACGCTTTGGCTCGATGAGCTCTGCCACTTGCCGTCGCTCAGCAGCGACTCCGGCCCGGTGTCACGGTGTTTGGCGGAGGCTGGCTGGCTGGCGGAATACTTGAAGGGCAGGCTGTGTCCAACCGGGTCGGGTGGCGGGCTGGAGGCCTTGAACACCTCGCGCGCCAGTTCCGTGGACGGGATTTCACCCGGTTCGAGCCAGAGCCTGTAAGTCGCGCACAGGTCCTCGCCCAGGTAGGGCCGCGGCGCGGCCAGGAACACTTTCGCGCCCGCGCGGGCCGCCTCGGCGGCGGCGGCAACGCCGCCGGACCCGCCGCCCACAACGACCACATCCACCTCGTGCAGGACAGGGATCAGGCCGGCCGGTTGGGCGATTTCGTCGGCAACGACGAGCTGTGCCATGAGCGCGGCAAGAGCCGGCAGGAAGTTTCGCATCGGAAGAGACTGCATCAGGGAAACGATGGGGGCCAGCGCGGCAAATCAGCTCACCGGCACGAGGCAGACACGCTCGCCTTTGTCGTTCCGGGTAATACCCTGGGCGCGCGGATCCAGCGTCAGGACGCCGTCCACAAGGAAAGCGTAGCGGTGATGGCCGTGTTTCAGCTCCATGGTGAGCAGCCAGGAGTGGTCGGGCATTTGGTTCAGGGGATGCGCCGCGGGGTTCCAGGCGTTGAAGTCGCCGACCACGCTCACAGCCTTGGCATGAGGAGCGTGGCAAATGAAGCTGACTGCGCGCAGTGGCTTTTGGTAGCTGAAGGAAGACATGGTATTAGCCCAATCTGGTTTGGCTTCTGGCAGTGAGCGGTTCGATCCTATTGTCCAGGCAGGAGGTTGTGGAGGATTGTCAAAGCGGTGCGCCGGATCTGTTCGGAATCCGCTTCGAGGTCGCGGTAGCGCTTGATCCAGCCGGTCCGGGATTCGTGGCGGTCGCGCCAGAGCGTCTTGAGGACCCGCTCCGTCCGTTCGACCTGCTGCAAGGCCGAGGCGAGTGATTCCCGTCCCTCCGGCAGGTCGGAGACATTGCCCACGAAGAAGCGGCTGATGCGCCGGCGCTTGAACACCGCCCGCAACAGCATCACGGCGGTCTGTTCATAGGGATACCAGCGCTGGGTCAGCATCTCGCCCAGGAACTCGTGTCGAAGGGCGAAGAACTCCGAGCGGGGCTGTTCGGTGTATTGGCGGATTTCCTGCGCCTCGGCGGGAAACCAGTTATAGAGCAGCGCGAAGGTTCCGTAAGTGTCAATCAGGTGCTTCGGGTGACCGTAGCCGGTCTCGATCTCCCCGATGCACAGGTCCTGGTTCAGTTCGAGGATGATTTCGGGCAGATCGTGCAATTGGCCCAGCACCTCCTGGCCGACGTGGGTGCCATAATTGAAGTCGCCGGGGATCAGCCAGTACACATCGCCAGGCTTGCCCCGCTCAAAGGCGGTGCCAAGGCCCGCATACCACATCTGGCAGGTATCGGCGCACCAGGCATCCAGGATGTCGCTGCACCGCGTGAGGGTCCGGTCCCGAAACGCGCGAAACGCCGTGGCCTGCGCCTGGGAATAGTAGGTCTTGCGGTCCATGACCGTTATGGGGCGCGCATACCTTTCGCGGTCCGCGTCCAGGCGCTCAACCAGGGAATAGAGGGCCTGGAGGTCGCGGTAGTGGCCCACCGGCTTGAACGGATAGATGATGACGGGATGGATCTTGCCGGTGGACGCCGAAGCGCGTTTGGCTCCGGCGGACTTTGTGGTGTCGCCCCGGTTGGGTTTCACAGTTCGCTTCATAGGTCATTTATTTGGCAGGGCAAACCCTGCAGGCCGTATCAGGCTCTCAATGTGAATTCCTGCGCCTCAAAAAGGTCTTGCCGGGCAAAGCCTTGCTCGCCTCGGCTGGCTGAAAACTAGCGCCGGTCCGGAACCGGTGCAACCTCAAAGAGGATGCCAGATCAGCCGCACGGCGCACTAAAGGAAGTTGCGGCTTCGCTTGCTGCTTGGCACGAGCCGGCGCCGCACTCAGTTGCCGATGACTTTTCTCTGGCGCCGAACAGGGAGCGGGCTTTCAATAGCAGCATGCTCACATGCGAATGAGAAGATTCTTCCACGGGCTGGTGGCCTGCGCGCTGCTCGCGATCACCGGCGGGGGGCACGCCGCGCAACCGCCGCGCCCGACGGTCGGGGTTTACTACTTCCCGGGCTGGTATCGGGGCAAGGGAGATCCCACGAACCAGTGGAGCGAGTGGCGCCGGTGTATCATGAAGACGCCAGAACCCAGGGCGCTGTGCGGCTTCTACGATGATTCGGACCCCAGGCTTTGGGGTTACTACACGGATTGGATGGCGGGGCACGGGGTGGACTTCATCGCCTTCGACTGGTACTACAATGCTCGCGAGGAGGCGCTGAATGATTCGCTGGCCAACGGCTTTCTCGGGTGTGTCTCCAGGGACAAGGTTCGGTTTGCCCTGCATTGGTGCAATCATCCGCTGGACATCTGGAAACACCCACTCAACCAGTCACGCGAAAAGCTGCTCGAAATGACCGACTACGCAAGCGCCCGCTACTTCAAGCAGCCGAACTATCTGCGCATCAAGGGCCTGCCGGTGTTCATGATCTATGATGTGGACCAGCTTTTGGCTTTCGGCGGGTTCGCGGCGGTCAAGGCCAGCCTGAGCGGGATGCGGGATCACGCGCGCCGGGCGGGAGTGGGCGGTCTGCACCTGGTCGCCGTTTACAGCCGGGCGAGCGCGGGCTACGTGCAGCTCTGCCGGGACCTGGGCTTTGACTCGTTCTGCGCTTACACCTACGCCGGCACCCGGCACCCGCCCGTGCGATGGGATTCGCAGAACATACCTTATGACTCCTGCGTGGCGAGTTGTGTCGAGAACGTCTATCCCTTCCTCTCACGCATTGGCCGGGAGAAGGACCTGGTTTATTGGCCGACGACCTTTTCCGGCTGGGACGACCGGCCGCGAGCAGGCGTGGAGAAGGCCTTCGTGACCTCCGGCAACACCCCTAAGCTTTTCGGCCAGATGTTCCGCGGGGCGCTCAAGTATGCCGACCCGTCGGAGCCTTTTGTGATGGTTGAAGCGTGGAACGAATGGGGGGAGGGCGCGTGCATTGAACCGGACCAGCGGTATGGGTTTGGCTACCTGGAACAGATGGGGGCAGCACTGGGCCGGAAGCCGGGCAAGCCGCGTGTGCCGTCGGCGGGGGAGATCGCTTCATGGAGCGTGCTCGGCCCGCAGGAACTTGCGGCGGCGAAGGCCATTGAAGGGCAGCCCTGGGAACCGAAGAAGCCCATCTACCTTGAGACTGGCACGAACCGGCTCGTGGCTCCGGCGAAGCTGCCCTTAACCCTCGACCTGCGAGCGGGCGGGGCTGAGGTGCAGGCAGGGGGCGGGAAGATCGAGCGACGTGATGCCGAGGGCTTGCTCTTCGTTTCGGCCTCCAAAGACCCCCAAGTCTATGTGCGCATGCCGGAGGTGCCGATTGATCAGGTCAAACGGATCACGCTGGTTGCCGAGGCAGGCAAGGACGCCGCGGGTGGGGTGCCCGTGGAATTGTTCTTTCTTACAGCCCTCTATCCCGACAGCTCATCATTCTGCTCCGCTCCCCTCGGGTTGCTGACGGCAGGCAAACTGTCCATCGCGACTTCGGAGATCATGGGCTGGACCCACTTCGGCACGCCCCTGACCGCCATCCGCATTGATCCGGGCGAAAAGGCGGGCGCAAGGGTGCTGCTGAAGCAGTTGGTGCTGGAGTAAAGACCGGGGCCCGCCGATTCAAACGATAGATATATTGACTTACTTTTGATTGGATGTAGGATTAATGCATGAACAGGGCAACGAGGGCAGAAACGGTTTACTTCTCCGTCAAGGGCCAGGTGGTCATCCCGCGCCGGTTGCGCAGGGAATTTGAGATCGAGGAAGGCACCCGTGCCCGCGTGGAATCAACGCCGGAGGGCATATTGATCAAACCCGTCACCGCCAGGTTCATCCGCGGCTTGCGCGGGTCGCTCAAAGGCAAGGGCGTGATGAAGGCGCTGATGGAGGATCGGAAGCGAGAACGGGAACTGTAGATACAGATGAACACAGGCATGGATTACACGAATTGTCACGAATCTCCAGGGCTCAATCCGAGGCAACACATGAAACCCGCGGCCAGGTAAACCGGTGGAAACCCGTGTCTAAGCATGGCCACGAAAGTATTAGATAGCTGGGCGCTCATCGCGTTCTTCGAGGATGAACCGGCGGCCGAGCAGGTGGAGAGAATCCTCGCCGAGGCGGTGGCGGACAGGCACAAGCTCCTTTTGGGCGTCGTGAATTGGGGTGAGATCTATTACAATACCATGCGAGAGGTCTCGCAGGCCGCCGCCGAGCAACAGGCCCGTGACATCGCCGCGCTGCCCATTGAAATCGCAGGCGTGAGTGACGACCTCGCCCTGGCCCGCCAGGCCGCCATCTTCAAGGCCACTCGCAAAATGTCTTATGCCGATTGCTTCGCCGCCGCATTGGCCAAAACAAGAAACGCCGAACTCCTCACCGGCGACCCGGAGTTCCGGCAAGTGGAAAGAGAAGTCAAGATTGGCTGGCTGAAATGAGGGTGGCGCTTGCTTTGTAAGCTCAACAGAACTTTGTCCAGCCTGCTCTGAAACAAGCCAATGTTGCACGGCACAACCTGGTTTGATCCGCGGCCCTCCCGTTGGTAGGGTTGGTGAGAGCACTTTGGCCTATGAAGATTCTGTTGCAATACATCAAAGGAACGGGTTGCCCGAATCGTTGCGGCGACCAGGCGTCCACTGCTCGATGGGCGCCAGTCCTGCTTAGCCTCTTGCTATCTCCGGTCGCGCTCCTGGCCGTTGAGCCTTGTCGGATCGAGGTGGTCGAGAAGGGCAGCGGCTGGCCTGTGCCGCTGGTGGAATTGCGGACCACGCACAAGGCCCGCTTCGTCACCGACAATGCCGGCGTCATTGCCTTCGACCTGCCGGAACTGATGGGCCGCGAGACGTGGTTTGATGTCCTCGGGCATGGCTACGAAATCCCGAAGGACGGCTTCGGTTACCGCGGGGTGCGGCTGACGCCGCAGCCCGGCCAGGCGCTCAAGATCGAGGTCAATCGCACCATCATCGCCCGACGGCTCGGACGGAGCACCGGCGGCGGCCTGTTCGCCGAAAGCCAGAAGTGCGGGCGCGACCTCGACTGGCGCGAGTCGGGCATCCTTGGCTGCGACAGCGTGCAGAATGCCGTTCATCGAGGGAAACTCTTCTGGGCCTGGGGCGATACCACCATGCCCTACTACCCGCTGGGGATCTTTGACATGACCAGCGCCACGACGGCCATCCGGCCGCTTGCCGCCTTCGGGCCGCCGCTCCGGCTCCGGCTCGAATACTTCACGGACCCAAAAGGCACGCCGCGTGCCGTGGCCAAGATGCCGGGCAGCGGCCCCACCTGGGTCAGCGCCTACGTCAGCCTGCCCGACAAGCACGGCACGCCGCACCTGGTCGGCACTTACGTCAAGATCAGGCCGCCGATGGAAGCCTACGAATGCGGGCTCTGCGTCTGGAATGAGGACCGCTTGCTCTTCGAGCAGCACCGGGTGCTGTGGACCAGGTCCAAGTCAGACCCCAAGCAGCCGCTGACGCCGGAGGGGCATCCCGCCTTCTGGAAAGATCCGCAAGGCAAGGAATGGCTGCTGTTCGGAAATCCGCTGCCCGTCTTTCGTTGCCCCGCCACGTTCGAGGCCTGGCAGGATCCGTCCCAATGGAAAGCGCTCAAACCGCAGCCGTCCCTCACCTCGGCGGCGGATGGCACGCCGGTCAAGCCCCACTCCGGCCACATCGCATGGAATGGCTGGCGCAAGCGCTGGGTCGCGGTCTTCATGCAGGCCTTTGGCAAACCGTCCGCGCTCGGCGAGTTGTGGTACGCCGAAGCGGATGCCCCCACCGGGCCCTGGGGCAAGGCCGTCAAAGTGCTCAGCCACGACAATTACACGTTCTACAACCCCCGGCTGCACCCGGAGTTCACGCCGGCAGACTCGCCCATCCTGATCTTCGAGGGCACTTACACCGCCGATTTTGCCGACCGGCCCTGTCCGACCCCGCGCTACAATTACAACCAGGTCCTCTACCGGCTTGACCTCGACGACCCGCGCCTGCTTCCGGCGCGGGAGAAGTAATTCGATCCTCGATCTTTGCGGCCGCGGTGTCTGTCCTGTCGGCGCTTGCCGTTGTCAGGCCGCACCTGTCACCACACCTTCAGCCTGAGCTGGCCTTGTCCCGGCTTCTCAAATGGGCCGGGCATCGGGTTCGTTGCGCTTCGCCGTTTGCCAAAGTAATCGGTGTCCACCTTCAGCGGCGAGCCGTCCGCGCTCTCATAAGGCAGGCCTGGCACCTTTGCTTTCCCCAGCAGTTCAGTGGTGACGAGCATGGTTCCGGGATTCCGCATGGCCGGCTCCCATGTCAGGTCCAGGTAAACATTCTGGCCGTCCTCCACGATCCTCGGCTTGGGATCCACTCCCGGCAGCCGGACGTCGTTTGCCTCCTTCGAATAGGGCTGCGCGCCGTGGCAATAGACGTTGCCGCCCGTGAACAGCGGGTAAGGCCGCGCGTCATACACGCAGAGCCCGAAGCCGGTCCCGGATTCAACCGTCTTGCTCGCGCCCGCGCCGGGTTCGCCTTTGCCGACCAGGATGTTGTTATAGAAACGGTCGTCGCCGCCCTTGATGTCAATCAGGCCGGCGACGATGGTCGAGTGCACCGGGTGGTAAGGTGTGACGCGCCGCGGTTCGGGGCGGCTGATGATCTGCCCGGTCATCAGGTTGTGCGCGTAAGCGCCGCCCTCGGACATGTCCAGGAGGCTGACCGGCGATAGGAACAGGTTATTGTCCACAAGAAACGGGCCGTGGTCCACCTCCACGAACAGGTCCTCCTGGATGTTGTCATAGCACAGGTTGCCCGTGATGTGGGTTCCCTGGGCCATCCAATCCATCCACATGCCGCGGCCCGCATTGTGAATCCGGTTGTGGCTGATGAGCACGTCAATGGAGGCGTGAATCTTGATGCCGCCCATCTCGGCCCCGGTGAACAGCCGCCGGGCCCAGATGTTGTAGATGTGGTTGTTAACAATCTGGCTGAACACCGCGCCCAGGCTGCCGCAGATGCCGGTCTGCTCGCAGTCGTGGATGATGTTGTTGCGGACGATGTGGTGGCCAATGGTCTCCTTGTTCCAGCCGGTTTGGTGCGCGCGCTCGATGGTTTTCACGTAGCCTTCGGCGCTGTTGGCGGATGTGTTGTCCCATTGGTCCCCGTATTTGCCGAGCGTGACCCCCGAGCACCGGGAATGGCTGATCTCATTTCCCTCAATGATCCACCCCTTGCTCCAATGCGTGCCGACGAGGCCGACCTGTTCGGCGGTGGGTGGCGCCCACGGCGTGGCCGCGTGCCGCAGGGTGAATCCGCGCAAGGTCAGGTAGTTGATCCCCGGCTTCTCGGGGTAGAAAACCGTGCGCCGGACGTTGATCTCCACGAGTTGCGCGTTGGGGTCCACGCCTTTGAACTGCGCCCAAAGGGTGGTGTTTTCGTTGTCCACCTGGCCGAACCACAGCGGGGTTGCGCCCGCGGGCTTCAACACCTCATCCAGTTTGGCAGCTTCGTCCAGCCAGTTGCCGTTGAGATAGACCGCGCCGGTATGATGCTCGCGCCCCTTGGGGTTGAACCAGTCCCCGCGGATGAGGTCGCTGTAGGGATTGAAGCCGCCGAAGAATGAATTGGGGATAGTGACCTTCCAGGTGTCCCCCTGGGCCTTCACCCAGTTCGTGACGACCTCCGAACCCTTGATCTCGACCTTCTCCCCTCGCGCCGCCTGATAGACGATGCGCTTCTTGTCAGATTCGCCCCCGCGCGGCGGGGCGATGCGCTCGCGATAGACGCCCGCATGCACGGTGATCATGTCCCCCGGCTGCGCGCCGCGGCTGGCGGCGGAAATGGTCCGGAAGGGCTTTGACGCCGAGCCCTTGTTCTGGTCGTTGCCCGTGGTGGCGACGTGGAACTCCTTGGCGGAGGCGAAGTGCGGCGTTAACGCCAGCAGTAAAAACGCGGTCGTATATTTCATAGCTTGAATGAGAGGGAGCCACTGTTCAGAGCGGCGCCAGTCTATTGGCTCCACGCGGACGCGGCAAGCGACGAGTCGGCCGATTTTGATTATTAGCCGCGAATAGCCATAGGCCGCGCTTTCGGGATCTGTGGGGGATTCAACGGGAAAGCTGGATAGCGTCAACGAACACGGTGGTTGCGTGGCGGCACGATTCATCCCAGACTCGGGAGCATGCACCGCGGTTTGCAGGTAATGGTTTTTGCCGGCGCGATGGCGTTGTTGCCCCATGTGGCAATGGCGGACGTTGATCCCGGCCCGGCCCAGGCGGCGCCGGGCCAGGACTACCTGGTGAAGATCTGGGGTGCGGACGAAGGGATGCCGGTGACGTCGGTTACCGACGTGGCCCAGACGCCGGAAGGTTATTTGTGGATCGGCACCTTGCTGGGCGGCCTGTTGCGCTTTGACGGGGTGCGGTTTGTAGCTTTCAACTCGGCCAACACCCCGGAAATCCTCAGCGCGGGTGTGCGTCGGCTCGCGGTGGACCAAAACGGGCGGTTGTGGATCAACACCTACAACAACGCGCTGGTGGTATGGGATCATGCCGGGTTTCAGAAGGCGGCGTCCGGGAACGTCCGGATGGAACGATTGCTGTGGTCTTCCGCGGAGGAATTGGTCTTCCTGGATGCCGGGGGCAATCTCCTTTGGCTGCAGTGGAAAGATTCCCGGTGGAGAGCGGAAACCGTGATCCTGCCAGGGTTGAAAGGAACGCAAATCGGTGCCGATTCAAGCGGGAAGGTCTGGTGCTTGAGCACGAACAATGTCGTGGCCCAATGGCAACCGGGCCGGACACTTACCCTGTCTCCGCCCCCGGGCCTGGAGGGCGAGCAGGTCCGGGTGCTCGTGGCGGACCGGTTGGGGCGCGTGTGGGCCGGCACGGACCGGATGCTGGCGAGGTTGCAGGGGGACCGCTTTGTGCCGATCGTTCCTGGTGGCGAAAGCGAGCGGCTGGCGGTTAAGCGCATCATCCCGGCTGGAACCGGTAGCGTGTGGGTGGAGGCCAACGGCCGCATGCGGCGCCTGGCCAATGACCGGTGGGTGGCAGAATCCCCCGCCTGGGTGCGCGACCTGGGACAAGTGGCCTTCCTGCGGTTTGCGGCGGGTGACAGCAAGGGCGGGTTTTGGTGCGGGTTCCGTGACTATGGTTTGATTCA
>JAPLUA010000037.1 GCA_026397855.1 Verrucomicrobiota bacterium
TGCCGGCAAGCACTGCGCTAATCACCACGGACTTGCCGGCGGCCAGCCCGCTGACGTCAACCGTGGGGGATGAGCCCCCCAACGTCAGCGTGGCGGAAGCCGGCGTTCCCGACGCCAGGAACCAATTCGCCCCAGATGCCGAGTTGGTGTCGCCGAAGGCCATCGCGTTGATGGTCCGGTTGCCATCCAGCGTGACGGTCGAATCGGCCGTGATATCGAGGGTGGTAAAGTTGGCGGTGTCGTTGGCAGTCGTAGGTAGAGTGCCGCTGGCCCACCATGCCTGGGTGCCCCAACTTCCAGAGGCGTTGCCGCTAACCAACCGGGTCCAGTTGAAGGTGGCGGCCGAACCCGCGGGTGCGGTCGCCAGAGCTAACCCTAGAAACAGGGCGCCGAGCGACTTGACCATTTTAGGCTTCATTACAAGCTGCAAAGGGAACATGGGTTAGCCGGAATAGCGCGCCGCTCGCCAGTGAAAAAAAGCGGCGCAAGCTTCGCTCGCGCCACTCTCTTAAGGCAGCCCACCGTTTAAGGTATCACCGTCCGGTAGAATCGGGGAATCCCGGTCGGAGCGACCAATTGGGGCGAGATGGCCCCCGGCACGGGCAACCATGGGCCGTTCAGGAGATTGGTGCTGGTGACAAGACGGCCGAAAGACCAGGTCAGTTCCAGGCTGCTGCCGCTCTTGCCAATACTGAGCGTGTTGGCGCCGGGGCTCCCGTTGACATATATTTCTGCTATGGTGCTCGCGGAGAGGGCATGGTCAAAGGCGGCAACCTCGTCAATGCTGCCGGGGAAGAATGCCGATTCCGGAAAATAGGTCACGTTCTTCCCAATGCTGAACAGGTAAGGCTGAACTGTCCCGGGGCAGGCACCGGCAGTGCCGGCGGCAACCCCGTTGAGGTAAATCGTGGTTGCGCCAGCGGCGGGATCCGAAACCGCGGCCACGAAACACCATTGGCCCGGGGTAAAACCGCTGGTTACGAAGATGGTCGAGCTGATGCCCTGAGCATAGAAGTAGAGGTTCGTTCCCTGGTAAAATCCCAGTTCCGCGGCCCACTGCTGGCCGAAGAGCGAGGCGCGACCCTGCGGATGGGCCCCGTTAGTGCCGGTATCCGCAAAGGGGTACTGGCTCGGGTCAATCTTGAACCAGCCCATCAGCGTGAAGGCGCTCAAGCCGTTGAAGAGCGGTGCTGTCGTGGCATAGCCCTGGTTCGCGCCGTTCATGAAAGACGCCGTGTTCGTGCTTTCAAAGCCGGCAAACGCCGGCGGCCGCGGACCGGCTTGCAACGGTTGTCCCAGCGGGTCCACCCCGTCATTGCCGCCGATGTAATCATACGCATGGATTCCGCCGCCGTCGCTGAAGCGCCAGTAGCCCATTGGGTTGTTGGTGACGACCAAACCCGCATAGCCCGATGCCGCTAGCACGGTCAGTGTAACCGGAATGGTGTTGGTGTGTCCGACGGAGTTGGTGGCATAGAGGGTATAGCTGCCTGCATCGCTGAGTTGCAGGTTGGTCAAAGTGACTGTCTGCTTAGTCGCGTCGGCGATGCTGGTCGTGTTGTGTTTCCACTGCAACTGAGCAGCCGGATAGCTCTCCACCGCTGCGGTAAAGGTGATCGTTCCGCCGACGTATCGGGTCGCGCCCACCGGTTGCGTGGTAACCACGGGGGCGAAGGTGCCAACGGCCAGATAGAGTTCCCCGTTGATGAACTCGAGCGCGGGCGCCGCCGCG
The DNA here is from genome assembly GCA_026397855.1 of Verrucomicrobiota bacterium. Lineage (GTDB taxonomy): Bacteria > Verrucomicrobiota > Verrucomicrobiia > Limisphaerales > UBA8199 > JAPLUA01. The sequence goes on from JAPLUA010000037.1 coordinate 1,733, forward strand.
GCGCCGCCGCCGCCCACGGTAACGGACGCCGGCAGAGCGCCTGCCACAGCGCCGACATTGCCGCTGGCGGCTTTGGAGATAATCTTGTAGGTGCCAATCGCCAGCATCGGGCCGCTGTTGTTGATCGCAAACGGGGTCGAGGCCGATAGCGTCAATGTGCCATTGGTAACGGTCAGGGACGGCGTGCCGGAGGCATAGCGCACCGCAACGGTGCCCGTGTCGGTGCTCAGATTACCATTAAGAATGCCAGTACCCGAGGCGCCGTTGGACAAGGTCTGGCTGGCACCCAAAACAAACGAGGAACTCAAGCCGGACACGTCGAAGGTGGCTCCGCCGCTCACACTGATGAGGGGCGAGCTCGAAATTGAGCCACTCTTAATCAAAGCCAGGGCGCCGTTGATGATCGTCGTCGCACCGCTGTAGGCGCAGGGCCCTTCAAGCGTTAGCATGCCAGCGCCTTGTTTGGTCAAACCGCCGGTGCCAGAGCCGGCCTGCAGTGGTGCGACAATGCTCACGCTTTGGCCGGCCGTATCAATGGTCGCACCGCCCGACTGGACGAACGCGACCACGCTGTCCTCAAACCACGGGCTGGCCGGACTGCTATTCACCCGCAGCAGGCCGCCATCAAGATTGATCGTGCCCAATCCGGGAACGTTAGAGAAGATCCGGTTGGCGCTCACCGTGCCGCCGGAATTCACGTTGAGGGTGCCGGCCGCGGTCGTTCCAAGCCGGATATAGTTCGCATTGAGAAGCCCGCCATTGGCGTTGAGTGTGCCGTCGCCAGCGCTATTGCCCCACCCAAACAGCAATTCCCCGGCATTGTTGAATGTGCCGCCGGTGATATTTAGAACAGTGGTCGCTGCGCGTCCTACATCCGTATAGAAGGAGCTATTCCAGATACCGTTGCTGAAGTTTACCGTGGTAGCCGTGGCGCCCGGACCGCCGAGCACGGTGGCCGTGTCGCCGCTCCCCCCGCAGGTGAACGTGATACCGCTGATGTTAATGATGCCGCCATTGGCCGTGAAGGCGGTGCCCGAAGCCGGAGCAATGTTGAGGGTGGGAGATCCGGAGCTGCTGGTCAGGTTGGCGGCGGCGGTAGCTCCGCCGTCAACGGTCAGCGTGTTGACCTGCTGGTTGTTGCCGCCAAGATCGAGCGTGACGTAATTGTTATTCCAATTGTCATTAATCGTCAGATCCGTGGCAGCCGGCAGTCGGTTGTCGCCGCCAAAAAGGTTCACCTGCTCACTGGATCCATAGTAGGCGGCCAGCACCGTCGGACCGCTGTAGGTGTTCGCACCGGAGAGATTGACCGTGAGCACGTGGTTCACCCCCCCGCCGCCAGCGAAGAATGTCACCCCATTGGAGCCGCTGATCACGTTGTTAAACGTGTAAGTGCCGTTGACGCCGAAATTGCCGATGGTGGCGTTATTGACCGTGATGGGGCCGGGCCACGAAACAACGGGTCCGTTGCCGATCAGGTGAAGCGCCCCCCGGCTGTTGCCGCCATTACCGGTAAGGAAAGCGGGGACGTTCGCGAAAGTAACACTGCCGGCACCCAGCGTCAGCCTGGCGTTGTCGGCGACGGTGATCTCGGACGTGCCCGAAAGGGCATTGGCGTTGTTGAGTTGAAGGGTTCCGGCTTCGACGGTCGTCCTGCCGGTGTAGGTATTCGCGCCGGAGAGCGTCAGCGTACCGCTGCCGTTCTTGACCAGTACCGATGAGCCGGTAATGCCGGTCGCGTCGGCGCTGGCGAGCGAGTAACTGACCGCCGCATTGTTAAACAGGAAGGTGGGAGCTGAAACCCCGCCCGGCACCGTGGTAAGGCTGGAGCTAAGCACGCCCGCACCCAAACCGTCCGTGTCACCAAAATAAAGGATGTTCGTGGCCGCCACGGCTTGCGCAAAAGTGAAGCTGGTAAAGTTGGCGTCCCCGCCGCCCAGATTGCCGCTAACCGAGCCGCTCCAGATGGGGATGGGAGTCAAGCCGGTTATATCGTAAACCCCAACGCCGGTATAATTGGCAGTGGTCCCGCCGAGGTTATAGAGTTGAATGGAGGGCACCCCGTCGAAGGAGGCCGGCGTGGTGAAAGTGTAGCTGTAGGGTTGAAATGACACACTGCTCCCGTTAGCGAAGTCGCCGCTGCTCACGAGCACCGTGGTGGCGTCGCCGATCTGCACACGCATCGTCGGAGCGACCTCCCCACTCCGGACGGCAGCCCTGAAATTCATCATGTAGGTGCGGTTCGGGGTCAATCCCGGCAGGGCTTGCAACCACCCGCCCGGCCCTTGGAGGAAACCCCAGTCCGTATTTGGGGGGATGATGTCCGGACCGAAGACTGTGGCCGCCGTATCGGAACCATTGACCCCTCCAGCCCCGCCCAGCGCAATGTAGTCCCAATCGGGTATCGCTGGCGGATTGACCCCGTCCTGCCCCAGGTATCCGGGCCAATGCGTGAATAACGAGGCGCTGCTCTTGAAATCGCCATTGCTGAGGAGGTTCTGGGCTGACGCCGAGGACAGGCCAAGCTGGCCGGACATCAGCGCCAGGCTGCCGAGGGTGATGATGGCGACTGCGATGCGGACGGGCCGCATGGATTTCAGTTGGTTTGTATGCATGGGCGTAATGGTTGATTGATTGGTGAACTGATCCGACCTAGCTCTAAAGGGTATAGCCTCGATGAACATGCTAATCCGTTTTCGAGCATTGGGCTGAAGTTAGCAGTTGCCGGTTTCGGCGGCAATCCCGCATTCGCGGGATGAGCATCCGATGGCTGCTGGCCGTGCATGAGAGCCTCATGACGGGCCGGCTTCACGGACCCAGGCGCACGCGATAGAACCGCTGACCAAAGTTCGTGGCATACGGGTCGGTGAATACCAGCGGCGGTGTGGCGGAGTAGTTCGTCGCCACGGGCACCCAGTCGGCCAGGTCGGTTGAACCCCAAATCGCGTAGTCGGGGCCGGCGTCACCGTAGATGAGCGTCGCCAGCAGACCGTTGCTGAGACCGGAGGTCCCGAAACTGGGCTGCGCCGGCGAAGCAACCGCCACCCAGAAGCGCTGGGTGGCGCTGAGGGATGGGTTGCCGTTGTCCGTGGCGGCCAGGCGCACCGAGGTGATGATTCCAGCCTGGGCGAGCAACGGCCGCCAAGTAAACAGGCCGGAAGTGGGGTCAATCACGGCGCTTGCAGGCGCGGACACCAGCCGGAAACTCAGGCTCTGAGGGGGCAAATCGGTCTCAGTGACGTAGCTTGCGGCCGGGACCTGCAACGTGTAACCCGCCACGATGCTGGCGTTAGGAATCGCCATGAATACTGGAGGGTGGTTGATGGCCGATACGAAGATGCTGAAAGTCCGTTGCACCGGTTGCCCCCCTGCCCTGTTTGCCTGGACCGTGAACCACACATTGGTATTAGGGAAGGAACTCAGCAGCCCCTGATTGGCGACTGTGACCTGACCACTGCCCGGATTGATCGAAAAAGCTCCGTTGGCGGAGTCGGACAGCAGCCAGGCGACGGTGTCACCGGGGAAAAAGCCGGACGCGGCCGCAGTTAACACCGGCGTGCCTGTCGCACTGGTTTTGTCGAGCGGAGGGGTCTGCAACCACTTGGCGACGCAAACTGCGGGCAGCTTCGTCTCGGCGGTTTCACCCGGCAGCAAACTAATTTCGGCGGGCGACAGGACGCGATTCCAAACGCGGTAGTTCCAAGCCTGGCCGGAGAAATAGCCCCAGGCATTGCCGCCGAAACTGCTGACGCTGGGATGCACCCAGCTCTTCGAGCCTGCCAGCCCGGTATGAACATAGCGCGCGTTCAGGTAGAGCAGAGGCAACCCGTTGGAGCAAACGACCGCCACATGCACCCAATCCTTGATCTCCGCCGCCCAGGAGAGCACGCACGGAGCGAAGCTCGCAGCGTTCTCGATCACCTCGACACCGTTGAGAGCGACTTCGACCCCCAGGCCGGCGTGGCCTGCACCCCAGGTTGAATCGCCCTGATCCGGCGCGACGAGCAAACGCCGTTGGCCGGTCGTGCCGGCGGTGCCGGACGCTGCTTCGGGCAGAAGCGTCGCGTCCGCCGCCGGCTTGGCCCAGAAGTCCAATGTGAAGTTGTTCGAGAGCGCAAGCGGAGCGGCAGACCCGGCGAGCAAACTCGCACCGTTCCCGGCGAAGCTGTAACCGGCGGAGAGCAGCCGCGGCAGGCCAGGCCCGGGAGTTCGAGTTTGCGGCAGCACAAGATACTTCAAATCGCCAGCCACCCATTCAGCCCACAGCGATGTATCGTTGGTGGAATCCACCGTGGAGGCGGCGAACACATAGCTCGGCACGCCGTCCTGGTTATAGCTCACGGGGCGCCGTCGGGAATCGGTCAGCAGCCCGTGGCCTTCGCCGAACGACCAGCCAAACGGATTCGTCCGCGTCACGCCCCGGACCTCCGTCCAGTTCGTGGTGTAGTAGATCATCTTCAACCCGTTGACCACAACGAACTGCCCCAGGCTCTCGTCGAACGCCAGGTCGAGGCTGTATCCGCCGATGCTGCTGCCGGGTATGGAAACGACGTTGGTGAAAGTGCCCGGGGCGAACGCCGGGTCGAGCGAGCGGATGACGCGCTGGTAATCGGGCACGCCGTGGCCGTTCGCGTCGGTGTAGATCATGTAGTAGTAGCCATCCGGCGCCTGCACCACGGCAGGCTGGCCGATGCCGTAGGCGTTCGTGTCCAAGGTGGACAGATTGGGCGAAAGAATCGCGTCGCCGTTGTTCAACCGCTGAAACGTGCGGCCACCGTCGTAGGAGATGGCCATGCCAAGGCGCGTGGTCGCCAGAAGCTGGCTGCCGTCGGTGTTGCCGCCATAGGCGAGATAAAGCACATCGCCGACGCGATAGACATTGGGGTCACACGCATGGATCTGATCGAACTTGGTTGGGTCGAGGCTCGGTTGCAGGGCGACCGTCAACGGCGCGGTCATCAGGCCTTCGAGCGAGGCTGCCTCGCGGTAGAGGATGTTATCGCCGCCCACAGCGCCGGGGATGCCCATGCCGCACATCCAGATTTTGTAGAGGCCCTCGACCTCGTCATACATAAACGATGGGGCGTAGTTGTAGGGCGCCTCCGAGTCCTTCACGACGTTCCGATACGCTGGCTGGCGCACGGCGGCTTCGGGCTGGGAAGACAGGAATAGCGCGGAATCAGGGATTTCCTGCCTGGCAAAGGTAGGCCCTGCCCAGCTCACGGCCAATAGCTGGCTGCCGCTGTTCTGGAAATAGCCAACCGTCAGGGAGTGCATCCCCGCACTTAGGTTGGTGGTGCCGCTCACTTCCTGAGCTGTGTGGACGCCATCATTGTTGACCAGCAAGGCGACGTCCAGCCAGAGCTTTGAGCCTTCGTCCGAGTTCGCGTAAAAGGTGTAGCTGCCGTTGGTCGGCACGCTCACGAACCCCGAAAAGCGCAGGAAGTAGTTCGTGTCTCGAAGCCGGGGCGAAAGGTCGAAATGGCTGACCACGCAGCCCAGGACCGGATGCGTCGCCACGAGGGAGTTTGTGAAGTCCGGCAGCACGGACAAGGGCGCGGCGATGGTGCGGCCGGAAACCCCTGGATTTACGGTGATGGGGACTTCCCAGTATTCGCAAAGCAATCCCTGGCCGACGCGCGCTGCGCTGTTCGTCGGGGCAGTTACCACGAGCACAATCGAGTTGCTGCTGAAGCTGACGGCAGCGGCGAGATCAACGAAGCCCGTCAGCGTGATGTTGCCGGGCGCAAACTGGGACGCGCCGGAGTAACCGGCGTGCTTGACGAGCGTAAATGTCCCGGGCTGACCGCCCCAGCGGGCATACTTCGAGCCGTCCACCACCAGCTTGCTGCCGGGATCAATGAAAATGCGCGAGCTGGACAGCGTCACCGGGCCCACACCGATAGCATCAAGATCGAATTCGAGCGTTGCGCCACTGCCGAGTTGCAGCCCGCCGCCGCTGTTGGTCTGTTGCAGGACGAACTGCGAGCCTTGGAGGGTGAGCTGGTTGTTCACCTGTAGCGTGCCCGTCCACAGCATCATGCCGGAAACGAGGGCGTAGGAACAGTTCGTCGCGCCCGCGGCGCCGACCGTGATGGCGCCGGCGTAAATCGTCCCGCCCCATTGAAAAAACTTCGAGCCGGAAGACCCCACGGCCGCGCCAATGCTGATAGTTGGGGCAGACAAGACCGAGCTGCCGGCCACCACCATCTTGCCAACACCCTGGTTGCCGACGCAGAGTGCGCTGCCTGTACCGGACAGGCGAAGCGTGCCGGCGGACAGATCGAACTCGCCGGAGGCTCCGATGCCGCCGCCGGTGGCATCCCCCACGCTCACGTTGCCGCTCACGGTCAATGCGCCGCCGGATTGCGTGAACCGGCCGAAGTTCGCGCCGTCCCGACCCAAGTAAAGGTTGCCTGCCGTCAACGCCGCGCCGGGTCGAAACAGGACCGTGGCCGTGGGTGCCTGGGAGCCCTGCCCGACAAATACGGAGCTGCAGGCTCCGACATCGGAATTGACGGTAACGGTGCTGCCGTTCAAGACATCCGGACTCTGGTTCGTGCCCGGCAGCGTGCCGCCACTCCAGTTGGCGGCGGCATTCCAGTTGCCGCTGGCCGGTAGAAAGACCGCCAGCGATGGCAGGCTGCTGTTCGATTGCACGGAGAGGGCGGTGAAGTTCACCGTGTGATCACCGGTGGCGCTCAAGTTGTAGAGTTGCAAGGAGGGCATGCCGTCGAAACTCGTCGGCGTGGTGAAGGAGTAGCTGTAGCTCTGGAAGGCGGTGTTGATGGCCACCCCACTGCCCGAGCTGACGAACACACCCGCATTATCGCCGATCTGCACCTTGAAGGTGTCATTAGTTTCGCCGGTCTGGTTCCGCGCGGCGACCTTGAAACTGAGAACGTAGCTCGCATTCGTCGTCAGTGCCGGCAGGGTTTGCGCCAATTGCTTGCCCGAACCCTGGATGAAAAGAAAGGTGTTGGCGCCGCTGCTGGCGGGGCCAAAGATGCTCGTGACAGCGCCCGCGCCGTTGACGCCGTAGCCGCCGGCCGAGCCGGCCACCTGGCTCCAGCCCGGAACATTGGTCGGGTTGCTGCCCGACCCCACGTAGCCGGGCCAGGTCACAAAGGAGGCCGCGTTGCTGGTAAAACCACCGTTCACCACGAGGTTCTGCGCGACCGCCACCTGCGCCATCGCGGCGAGCGCAAACAGGGCCGACCATCTCGGCACCACAGCAGTCCGCGCAAGTGCGCTCACTGCCGGTTGGCGGGTAAAGCAGGAACGGTTTCCGCCGTCTCGATCCGCACCGGCCCCAGCAGGCCGGAAGGGAGCAATGCATGGCTGGCCTTGTAGGGCCGATAGGTGGTCTGTGTAATGGGCTTCTCCGGAAACTTGGCGTCGCCAATCATCCGGTTGGGCCAAAGATTGGCCACCTCGATTTCAAGGTGATTCCCGGTGGGCTTTACGGACCGGGTAATATCCACTCGCCAGGGAGGTGTCCACACGACTCCGCAATCCTGGCCATTGACACGAACGCGGGCCATCGAGTGAACGGTACCAAGGTCGAGGTAAACCGGCGTTTTGTCATCCGCAACCCCGCCCTGTGGCAGATCGAAGGATTTCCGATAGAGCGCTATACCGGAGAAATACTGGATTTCGGGCTCCGGCCGGGCCGTCCAATCCACCAGCGTTTCGAACTGTGCGTGGGCCGGTCCGCCGAGCGAGGTATCGAAGGCGACATCCCATGGGCCATCCAGGGTGCCGATCGGTTTGAAAGTTGCGAAGTTGGATTGGGCCGCCGTCCGCGTTGCGGCCACAGCTCTCCGATGGGGGAAGATCACGAAGCCGCTTCCGAAAGCGTCGAGTTGAAGCGGGACCGACGTGAGCCCGCCCGACGAATGGTATTCCGGCAGAGCGCGGATGGTGCCGGTCACCGCATCCCACAATTCCGGGACCTGGCCTGCGACACGGAATGTGCCAATGGCGCGCACAGGTTCGCCTGTGCGATTTGCCACGAAATAGATCTCCCGGTCCGGGGTGCTGCGGTGGGTGTAGCGCAGAGGGCCGGAGGAGGCGAAATCGGGCGCGAGTCCCTGAGCGGCGAGGATGCCGGCGGTGACATCATAAGCCGGATACAAATCAGCCGCGTCCGAGTTCACCGTTCCTCCCCAGAAGACTTGCCCTTTGCCGCAACGATGGGGGATGAGAGTGGTTGGAGCACTCATCCCACCCCAGACAGCCTGGGCCCTGGTGGCAACCTCTCGGTCGCAAGCAGGATACCCGACCAGGCTGGGTGATTTGAGTGGAGGGGGACCGACAACGGCAGCTCCCGCCCTTGCGAGCACGCCGATCTTTTCAACCAAGGCGGGGGTCATCGTCGGCCGGTTGGGCAGGACAAGCAAAGCGTAGGAAGCCCCGCCCGGAAAAACGATCCGTCCCTTGCTCACGGAGGCCAATTTGATCAGCGCCGTGGAGGAACAACCATCATAGTTGAAGCCGCGCCGGTCGGGGAGCCTCGCGTCTCCATCGGACGCAGAAGCCGGGGGTTGGAAGACATTGGGGGCTCCCTCGGGCATGAGGTAGAGCACATCGCTCACTGTCCGACCCTGGCGCAGGATGTATTGGCAGCGGGTGATGTAGCGGTGATAGGCATCAGCCATCGGCCACCAGGTCTGGCCACGATCCCAATGGACACCGTAAGGTCCCATCACCATGCCCGGCCGGCCAGCATCCGGCTTGTGCGCAAATGTATGATAGGTGAAGCGGTTGATCCCGACCGCCAAGGCCCAGTCGCCCTGATTCTTCATGCTTCCGGGAAACAGTTGCCAGTCCTCACCGGGCGCGCCGGTGAACGATTCTGCCCCAACGACCGGGCGACCCATGACGTGGGCGATCGAGCTCGCTTGCTGGCAACTGAAACTCGAGTTGAATCCCAAGCTCCAGAATTCACCCATCGGAAGATCGGCTACGGCTCCGAAATCGAAATCATTCCCAGGGTGCATGTCGTAGGGCTCGATGGAGAGGGTAAATCTGTGCCGGCGCCCGAATTCCTTCAGGTGTTCGGCGTGCTTCTCGACATTCAATTCGCTGCCCGTCTGGCGCAGGTCCCAAAGGAAACGCTCCGTCTGCTCGCGGCTGCCGACCATTTGGCCGACGAGGGCCGGGTAAAAGGACTGAGGGTCATAGCCGCGTCGCCGCTGGAATTCCTCCCGGAACCTGGGGGTCCAGTTCTGCGCGCCCATCTCCCAGCTGTCAATGTGCAGCATGGTCCATCCGCGCCCTGGCTCACGAGGTCCCACCCGGGCGATCAGCTTGTCCACGTAATTGCGCAGGTGCGCGTCAAAGGCCGCAGTGTCCCACTTGTCGCATTCCAGCCCGAGTCCCGGCTGCGGCGCCGGCCGGGTGACTGCGCCGTTGTTGCGGCTGACAAACCGCATGACCGTCCATTTGCCGGGGGGGACCTGCCAATCCAGCGTGCCATCCGGCTTCAACCGCGCGGTAAGATCAATGATCCGATCCGGGGGAACAGCAACGCCGGCCGCCTCGGGGGGATACTGGGCCGGAGACGGAAAATTGGGCCTTACACCGGGCTGCGAAGTGAAGGGAGGACGATAAACCAGAGCTTTCTCGTCCACGTCGGGAATCATCTCGCTAACCGGCGGCGTGGGGAATGCCAGCACGGCCACGTCTTTATAGAACTCGGACCAGGGGGTCTGAATCTCCCGGGGCACCGGGCCGAAGAACGGCTTGCGCGGCGGGGGAACGGGCAGCTTTTCGGAAAACGGCACTGGCCCCTGCGCCTCCACTTTGCTCGCCACGAGGTGCTGCATCGAATCTCCCGGCTTCACCCACGGACCACCGCTGCCCGCCCAGCCCGGCCCGGAGCCGAGCATTAACTCGATACCCAGGCGCTCCGACTCATGGACCGCGTGAGCAAAAAGGTCCTGCCACGCATCGCTGAGGAAGTTCACCGACCCGCGCGGCACTCCGACGTTGACCTCGAGAAAAAGCACATGGCCCAGCCCTGCGGCTTTCATCGCCTCCAGATCCCGGGTCATTCCCTCACGGGAAAGATTGCCGTCCATGAAATACCAATAGGCTGTCGGCCCCAGCCCCGCCCGCCTGGGTCGAGGGTATCACCGAAGCATAGGCCGCGAGCATCAAACACCACATTTGGATTCGCATAATCATGTCGGAACAAGGTTCAAACTCACGGTCCCAATACCACCCGGTAAAAGCGTTGCCGGAAATTAGTGCTGCCCGGGTCGGCAAATGCAAAGGGCGGCACCGCCGAAAAATTGGTCCACACGGGCGCCCAGTTGAGCAGGTTCGTTGACCCGAGGATTGCGTAGTCAGGGCCCGCATTGCCCGAAACAGTGAGCCTGAAAAGCCCGTTGGTTAGACCGGGCGCGCTTAACTCTGGCGGAGCGGGCTTGTTCACGGTCACCCAGAAGCTTTGCGTGGCGCTCATTACCGGCGAACCGTTGTCCGAAACCACCACCCGAATGGAGCTGACCAGGGGCGCCTGGGAAATCAGCGGACGCCATGTCAGAACACCGGTAATGGGGTTGATGGCGGCATTGGTCGGTGCGCCAAGAAGGCTGAACGTAAGCACTTCCGGCGGGGACCGCCAGCAACAAGAAGCTGGTTGGCATTGGTGGACAACACCGGGGGATGATTCACGTAGGGTTGATCGAGCGACACGCTATCAAAGGTGGCGGCGCTGGCCAAACCGTTGGTGTGCGCCGTCACCGCCAAACCCCAGAGCGCGCTGGCCCCGAGGCCGCTCAGGTTCGTGCTGCCGCCAATCTGCGTCCAGGCCGTGCCGTTTGCCGAGGCATAGGCAGAGAAGGTTGTCCCGCTCCGCACCAACCGCACCCAGTAGGGCGCGACCGGACCAGCCGTGCCAATAGTGTAGCTGTTCCCCGAAGTGGTCGGACGGTTCTGGAAGTTCACTCCATTGTTCGGAGTCAGGCACATGAAAACCTCGCGCGCCCCGGCGGCCGTGCTTTCGCGAATCATGACGCCAGCCTTCGACCACGCGTCTGCCGCCGTCTGGCTGGTGACCCGGGCGGTAAGCGTGGCATCCCCGGTGTTCGTCCGGTAAAGGAAGTGGCAGGCATCGGCCGTCCCCCAGATGTCCGCGCCGGAGCCCAACACCGTGAAACTGCTTCCGCTCAAAGCCGAGCCGCCCGTCAGTCCAACACTGCCGATGTCCATGTCGTTCCATAAGCCAAGGGGGCTGAGCTGCGGGGTGAAGATCTCCCGGTCGCGCACAATGCCCAGCGGATCCTGCGGGTTCCAGAAAGCTTCGAGCCGGGCATTCTCATTGGTGGAGGTGCTCAGGCTTCCCGCGAGTGTGACTGCGAACAGGTTGGTCGCGCCACCGGGTTGGAGCATATTGGTGTAGCAAAAGCCCTCGGGTGTGAGAATGGTTGCCGTACGTTCCAGGCCATTGGTAGCAAAGTATCGGGTGGCGACCCCGCTGATGCTGCCGCTTAACCCAGCCAGCGCCGGGAGACATTGGTAGTCGCCGTTATTTCTTAGCTCCAGTTGAACGACCGTGCCGTTAGTCGCCAGCGGCGTGAGGGTGAGCTGCTCCAAAGTGCCATTCGTGTCGGCAATGCCTTTGAGGTATTTGATCCCGGTGAGCACCAGGTTGCAGTAACTGCCGCTCTTGGTCTCCGGCACCACGGCGTGCGGGATGCCCCAATACCAACTCTCAAACAGGTAGCGGTTGGCGCGACCGCCTTCACGCTGGTGAGTGAACAGGCTGTTGAGGCTGCTCTGCATGTAATAGAGGTCCTGGGCATCGTCCCCCCCGCCCTTTCCGCCGGCATTGCTCACGTTGCAGATCAGGGTGTGCCGCGATCCGCGAGATTGCAGGTATTGCTCATAGACCCGGACCTTCTGGCGATTCTGCGCTCCAGTGGAAAGAGTGCCATTGAAGCCAAAATAGTCCCAGGGGCAATCCGACTGCCAGGAGAAGTAGGGATGATTGATGGCCGAGGCCATGTTGACGAAGGATGCCACTATCGCATGCGCCGTAAACGAAAATGGAATGTTCTGGCCGAAACCGTTGGTCACCGTGAAAGACAGGGTGTTGCCGTAGAGCGCAGGATACGCATCCCACCCCCACCAGACCGGGCTGCTCGTATGGCCCACTTTGATTTGCGGGAACATCAGGTAATAGCCGTTGAACGTGTCACGCCAGATGCCAGTAGTGTAAGGATACGTGCCATCGGCCACCGTAAGATCGCCCGTCCACCAAGCGGTTTGATCGTTGGTAGGCCACGTTGGGTTCACCTGGCAGACGGGTTGCATATTCTCCATGTGGTAGTCGTGTGTGAACTCGGACCAGATGATGCCGTTATTCTGGCAGCCCATCGCCCAACCGCCCCACCCGTTTGTCTGACCCTGATACCAGTTGGTGCTGGGATTCGGACAGTCGCCGCCCAGCTCGGGCCAGTATTTCGTATTAAACTGCCGCAGGTTCGTCGCCAGTTGCTGCATCAACGGCCCCTGGGCACTCACACTCCACCCCGCCGAGTGGAAGAAATAGCCATCCTGGTATTGCTGCACAAACGGCCATTGGGAAAAGTTGGTCATCTGGGAGTTGGTCGAAAGGCCGCCCCACCAGACCTCCGCCGGGATCGGCCGGGGGCGCACGGGGGTGTTCGCATCCAGGGTGAGGGTGTAGCGGACGTAGTTGCTCTGGATGCTCCCGGTCCCGTCCTGCGCAAATACCAGGATGTAGTTGGTGCCGGAGCGCAGATGACGGGCGGTAAAGGTCCATGGGTTGGCGGCAGCGTGCGCGCCGAAGTCCATCAGTGGCCCGGTCAGGGCATTGGAACGAACCTCGTACCAATAGGCCTGGACCGGGGAAAACCCGTGAACGTAAGCGGTTAGGTTCGTGTAAAGCGAAGCTGCAGCCTGGTCCCCGCCGGCGATCTCGATAAACGCGTATTTGCGCACTGTGGTCACCTTCACGTAATGCGGGGTGCTGGTATCAAACGTGACTTGCCAATCCGAGGAGGGGCTGATGGTCACACCGTTGTTGGTCAGCGTGCCGGTATAATAAAACGCCGTGTAGGTCGTGTTGCTGGTCATGCCGCCGACGTCGTCAACGACAAGCTGCCCGCCCAGCGTGAGGTTGCCGT